>CBFCXB010000374.1:0-3384 GCA_965601905.1 uncultured bacterium
ATTTTCATGTTTGATTCCCGCCTTTGTGTTGTTCCGGGCCTGTTCATACACCCTCGAGCAAAGCCATCGAGGGGATCCTGGCAACGGCTTTGGCTTTCGGAGGGCAGACGCTCTCGCAATTACCGCATTTGATGCAATTCTCCTGGCTTATCACGTAGATTGGCTTCTCGCCGTCGATTTTCGTTATCGCATCGACGGGACAGCCCTTTGCGCACGCGCCGCAGCCGATACAGGAGTCCGCGTCGATCTGATACGCGATCAGTTCCTTGCAAACACCGGCCGGGCAACGTTTGTCCCTGATGTGAGCCTCGTACTCGTCTCTGAAATGCTTGATGGTGCTGAGAACCGGATTCGGCGCGGTACTTCCGAGGGCGCACAGCGCCGCCTCCTGGATGAATTCAGACAGCTCCTCCAGCAGTTCGATGTCCTCCTCCCGACCTTTTCCGGAAGTAATATTTTCGAGTATCTTGAGCATCTGCCTCAGCCCCTCGCGGCAGGGAACGCACTTCCCGCAGGATTCGTGAGCGAGGAAATCGGTGTAGTACAGTGCCGTATCGACCATGCAGGTATCCTCATCCATGACGATCATGCCGCCGGAGCCCATCATCGACCCGGCATCGGAGAGCCGGTCGAAATCCACGGGAGTGTCGAGCATGCTTTCCGGCAGGACCCCGCCCGAGGGACCCCCGGTCTGCACGGCCTTGAATTGTTTCCCGTTCGGTACTCCCCCGCCGATGTCGTGGACGATCTCGCGAAGGGTTATTCCCATCGGTACTTCCACGAGCCCGGTGTTGTTGACCTTCCCGACGAGCGAGAATATCTTGGTTCCCGTGCTGCTGCCGGTTCCGATCTTGCTGTACCAACCGGAGCCGTTATTGATGATCAGCGGGACGTTGGCAAAGGTCTCCACATTGTTCAAACAGGTCGGTTTGTCCCACAGGCCCTTGACGGCCGTGTGCACATACTTGGGCCGGGGCTCCCCGACCTTGCCTTCGACGGCCGACATCAGGGCGCTCGACTCACCGGAGACAAACGCCCCGGCGCCCCGCTGGATGATAACTTCGAAATCGAATCCCGATCCAAGAATGTCCTTGCCGAGCAAGCCGTATTCCTGCGCCTTCCGCATCGCGAGCTCCGTGTTCTCCACGGCCAGAGGATACTCTTGGCGCACGTAGATATGTCCCTCCCGCGACCCGATCGCATAGGCCCCGATGATGAGCCCTTCCAGTACGCTGTGAGGATTGCCCTCGAGTACACTTCTGTCCATGTACGCTCCCGGGTCACCCTCGTCGGCGTTCACGATGATATACTTGGGGTCGTCCGGCACGTCCCGCGTGGTCCGCCACTTCACCCCGGCCGGGAATCCGCCGCCACCGCGGCCGCGAAGTCCGGCCTTCTCGATTTCTTCAATCACATCCCCCGCGCTCATTTCGAAAAGAGCCTTCGCGAGTGCGGCGTACCCTCCGATCGCGATGTAATCTTCGATATTCTTCGGATCGACCTGGGAATTGGCCTCGAGGAGAAGACGCTCCTGATTCTTGTAGAAGGGGATATCGTCCAACCGCACGATGCGATTACCGGTCTCGATATCCTCGTAGAGCAACCGCTCTACATACCGGCCGTTCATCAACGTTTCCGTTACTATCTCCGGTACGTCCTCCGCCTTGGTGCCGAGGTAGCATATCCGTTCGGGCAGGATCACGACGATCGGCCCACGCTCGCACAGGCCGTAGCATCCGGTCCGGCGGATCGCCACCGTGCTCTCAAGACCTTTCTCGGCGATCATGTGCTCGAATTCCGCCACAACATCCCGGGAGCGGCAGGCAATACATCCCGTACCGGAGCAGATGGTCACACACGTGCGATCCGGGTCACGCTCCCGGTTCAGCTTCTGTTTCAGTTCGTGGAGCTCATCAGGCGACTTCAACTGTGGCATGTTTCTCATTCTCCTGTCTCAGCGAATCAAAGATACGTTTCAGTTCCTTCATCGTCGGGTTACTGTAGTATTGCTCACCGATCTTCATCACGGGGGCCAGGGCGCAACACCCGAGGCAGTGCACGTTCTTCAAAGTGAACACCATGTCCGAATCCGTCCGTCCGGGCTGGATGCCGAGAAGCGCCGAGACGGTTGTGTTCAATTTGTCCGATCCCCGCACATGACAGGCCGTTCCGGTACAGATCTCGACCAGATAGGCCCCCGACGGTTCCAGGTTCAGGGCTTCATAAAAGTTTGCAATGGAATAGAGGCGTGCGAGGGAAACTTTCAACCGTCTGGAGATCCATTTCAGAACATGTCTCGGGAGCCAGTGCAACCGTCTCTGGATCTCCAGCATGACCTGGAGGGCGGAGCTTCTCTCGTACCCGTACTGTGCGATGACTTCGTCGGCCACCATCAGATTCTGAAGGACCTCGTGCAAGTTTTTCTCTTTTTCCCTGATCCGGCCCAGTGTCTCGGCGTGGTATCGCGCCTCGGTTTCCAGATGCGCGAGCTCATCGAGGAAATCCCGCTTGTCCAATCCGAGCGAGTAGTACTGCCCGAGGAGTTCCAGGCCCTTCAGGGCCACCGTCTGCTGATCCGGGACCGGGCGTTCGCCCGCTGCTTCCCCATCCGGAACGACGGGCGGCTGCACCGTCATCCTCCGCTGCTCGCTGAGCTTCATCCCCCGCTTGATGGATTCCAGCAGGCGTTCCGGCCCGAATGGCTTCGTCAGGTAATCGAACGCACCGATCTTCATCGACTCCACGGCCGAATCAACGGAACCGTAGCCGGTAATGACGATCGACACGATTGTCGGATCGATCTTCGAGACCTCCGCCAGGACCTCCATACCGGTAATTCCCGGCATCTTGAGGTCAACGACGACTATCTTCGGATGCACGGTCTCGATCAGTTCCAGTCCTCTCCGGCCGTCGGGAGCCGTGGTGGCCCGATACCCGTCCGCTTCCAATGTTTGATAGCAACCCTCACATATCGACTGTTCATCGTCTATGACCAGGACGTCGGCCGTCCCTTCCCCCGGGTTGCCCTGTCCGCTGACATGCATGGTTTCGTGCTCCTTTCCGATCCGACCTGCGGTACATTCGACCGCCTTGCGGATTTCGTGTTCTTCAATATCCGGCTCTCCGAACTTGCATACCTCCCTGCCCCGGGGCACCGCGCATATCTTCGAAAACCGCTTGCCGCGCACGGGGCACACATCGGCAATACGCATACGGCGTGCCTCCCCGTACGCGGGGCGGCGCATGCTATGCATAACCCTTTTTTATACGGAGAGATGCCGCTTAAAACCGTCTCCGCCGCGGGTTTCAAGACCCGTGTTTCAGGCTGCCGGAACGGTACATTCTGTACCTGATGCGGCGCGGAAGGGGTATTATAGTATCGAT
>CBFCXB010000375.1:0-3381 GCA_965601905.1 uncultured bacterium
ATGGTCCCCGACCGGGATCACCAGGCGCCCCCCCTCCGCGAGCTGCTCGACGAGCAGCCGGGGAACCTCCGGGGCGGCGGCCGTTACGATGATGCCATCGAAGGGAGCCGCCTCCGGCCATCCGTCGTAACCGTCCCCCGCGCGCACAATGACGGTGCCGTACCCGAGCGTATCGAGCACGGCCCGCGCCCGCTCGGCCAGCTCGGGTATGATTTCGATCGTGTAGACCGTGTCAACGATCTCGGCGAGTACGGCCGCCTGATACCCCGACCCCGTACCGATCTCGAGCACCCGGTGACCCGGTTCGCACAGCAGGGAAGCGGTCATCAGGGCGACTATGTAGGGCTGCGATATCGTCTGATCGAGACCGATCGGGAGGGGATTGTCGATGTAGGCGAGTGTACGAAACTTCGATGGAACGAACCGGTGCCGGGGCACGGTCCGCATCGCGGCGATGACGCGCTCATCCTCGATCCCGCGCGCAACGATCTGGCTGCGCACCATCCGATCACGCAACTGGGCGTATGCCTGCTCGCCCGATGAGCACCCCGCCGAGGAGAAGAGCGCACAGAAGGTGAAGATGACGAGAAATTCTATCAGGCAGGCCCGTTTCATCGGTCCCTTTTCCTCCTCGTTGACAGCCCCCGCGATGGGAACGGTGCGCGTACCACGGGGCATCACACCGCCCATTTGGACGCTTCCCCGTCTTAAACCTTGAAAAGTTCTTTCAATCGGCATTATTTTAGGCTTAGATTAGTACAATTTTCAAGGACTTTTGCTCCGCGGGCTCCGGTACCGCGGCACTCGAGGCACCGGACGAAGAGACCCGCCGGCAAATCCCGTGGCCGGGGGCGCGGCACACGAACGGAACAGAGACACCGAGATGAACCTCTTGAAAGCACTCTTACGAACGCGCCTCTATACCAAAATACTGATCGGGCTGCTCGCGGGCATACCGATCGGGCTGCTCCTCGGCCCGCGCGCCGGAGAGATCGAATGGGTGGGCACCCTCTTCATCCGTCTGATAATGATGATCGTCGTGCCGCTCGTCTTCTCTTCGCTGTTCGTCGGAACGGCCAGCCTCGGCGATATCCGCAAACTCGGGCGGATCGGCGGAAAAACGATTCTCTACTATCTCTGCACGACGGCGATCGCCATCTCGATCGGCCTCACCCTCGGCTCCGTCGTAAAACCGGGGTCCGGCCTCGATGAGGCGACCAAGGATCGCCTTCTCAGCTCGTACCAAACGGAGGCGGTGCAGAAGATCGAGATCGCCCGTGAACGGCCGAAGGTATTCGATACGCTGATCCGTGTCGTTCCCGAGAATCCGCTGCAAAGCCTCGCCGAAGCGAATATGCTCCAGATCATTTTCTTCGCCCTTCTCTTCGGAATCGCGGTCACCCTCGTGCCGGGAAACAGGGGAAAGATCATCATCCGGTTCTTCGACGCCGTCAGCGAGGCGATGATCCAGATGGTCCACATCGTGATGAAGATCGCGCCGATCGGGGTTCTCGCCCTCATAGCCGCCGTGGTGGGCAAGTTCGGCGCCGAGATACTGCTGTCGCTGCTGAAATACACCCTCGTCGTGATCGCCGGGCTCGCCGTTCACATGACGGTGGTCTACTCCGCCGCCGTGCGCATCTTCTCCGGCATAAGCCCTATCGCATTTTTCAGGGGAATCCGCCCCGCGCAGCTCATCGCATTCTCCACCTCGTCCTCCAACGCCACGCTGCCCGTAACGATCGAATGCGCCGAGGAGAACCTCAATGTCTCCGAGGAAGTGACGAGCTTCGTGCTGCCGCTCGGCGCGACGATCAACATGGACGGAACGGCCCTGTACCAGGGAGTCGCCGCTATCTTTATCGCCCAGGTGTACGGCCTGTCCCTCTCGTTCGGCGACCTCCTGACGATCGTCCTCATGGCCACCCTCGCATCGATCGGCGCGGCCGGCGTTCCCGGCATCGGTATCATAACCCTCACCATGGTCCTCCACCAGATCGGCCTGCCGCTCGAGGGGATCGCCCTCATCCTCGGCGTCGACCGTATCATCGACATGTGCAGGACGATGGTCAATATCACGGGGGACGTATCGGCGGCCGTCGTCGTGGCGGCCACGGAGGGTGAGCTCGTAACGAACGGCGGCGGCACGGAACGGAGCGGCTCGGGCGGGCGGGTCGGAAACACCAGCGGAGGTTGAATACGTCATAATGATCATCAATGTAATATTTCTTGTCCTTCTCGCTCTGTCGATACTCGCCGCCGCCCTCTGGCGGACGACGCTGTGGAGTCTCGGCGCATGGAGCGCCGTATCCGTGCCGTTGGGGGTTCTGCTGGCGGCGCTCGCCGTCGTGATCTTCGCCTGGCAGGCCGTCACAAAGCACCACCTGCCGATCCCACGAAAACACCGGAGGAGCGCGTGGCACACCGTCATCGCCTGCATCGTCTCATTCGTCATTCTCTGGCTGCTGCGGTCGCGCCACGATCTCTGGGGTGAACGTCATGTGATCGCGGGGGCGGTGGAGAGCGGTATCGCGGTACGTCCCGGCGCACCCCTCGGGACCGCCCTGCACTGGCTGATCTACCGCTTCATGAACGCCACCTTCATCTGGAATGGCGTATCGTCCTCCGCCCTGCTCGGCGTCCTGGCCGGTACGGGCTTCGTCGCCGCCGCGATTCATGCGGCGCGGCTCCTCACACGCGGCGACGACAATGGCGCACGTAGCGAAGGCGAGAACACGCGCGGCGACGGCAATGGCGCACGCGGAATCGCCGCGGCGCTCGTCATCGTGAATGGATTCGCAGTGGTTTTCTTCGGCGGCGGGGGGAATGCCGCCGTCGCGGCCCTCATGGCTCTCCTTTTCATCTATGCCGCTCTGCGGTTTGTCAGGGGAGAAATCCACTTGATCGTTCCCGCCGTCCTGTTTCCACTGGCCGTATTCACGCATCTTACCGCCATCTACCTGGCACCGGCCTTCGTATACCTTGTCTGGCGCGCCTACCGCTCACCCGGAACGCGGCGGCAGGTTGCTCCGGCACTGGTGACGATCATAGGATGCTGGGTCATCCTCGAGACCGCGCTCGCGATGGCGCCGGACGTCACCGGACCGACGCGGTACCTCCTCTCGCTCGCCGCGGGCGTTCTACACGCGCGGAGTAACCTCTTCTACGGGGGGGTGACGCAACAGCTCCTCACCGCGTTGAACGGCTTTCTCATCCTCGGGCCGGCATCGGCCGCAACACTCGTTCTGCTCTTCTCGCGCGCCGCCGGCCGGCGCAGCACGCAGCGCCGGATGCACGCCGAGCACCCTCTGCTTACGATCCTAGCGGTCCCCGCGATCCATCTCATTCCCCAGGCGGCGGGACGCAACGACGGGGGGGTGA
>CBFCXB010000376.1:0-3379 GCA_965601905.1 uncultured bacterium
CATATGGAGCGTGATGAGAAAAACATAACGTTCACCCATTCGATCGAGACCCTATACTCCAAACGGGGCCTGCGGTTTCAGCGGGAGAAGTACCTGCCGAAGATCGAATACCTGAAGGGCCACTTCGGGGAGAGGTTCGGCGAGATCCGTCTCGCCGACATCGGAGTCGGCTACGGCGTGTTCCTGCACCTGCTGGAGAACGAATACGGGTTCCGTCATCTGTACGGCATGGATCCATTCGCCGATTCGATCGAGATCGCCGGGCGATTCACCTCCGCCCGCATCGAACGTGGTGACATCACCGACGAACAGTGGCCTCTTGAGAAGGGATTCTTCGATGTCATCACCTGCTTCGATGTCGTCGAGCATCTCGCAGGTCCCGGTGTCTTCTTCGACCGGGTCGCCGCATACCTCGCAGGCGGCGGTCTCGTCGTGGTGACCACACCCAACAGGGATCTGCCGTACCGGATGCGGGCGGTCCCGCTCATCGGATTTCCCGATACGAATCCGACCCATATCAATGTGAGGGAGTCATGGTACTGGCGGGAGCTCGCCGGGCGGCACGGATTCGAGATTCTCGCCGCCTGGAAGGGTGAGCACCTGACGCACATCCGTCTCGTACCGAAGGTGCTCACGGCGCTCTGCACGCTCTTTCGGCTCGATCACCGCAGGCTGCCGCTCGTCAATGCCTTCGAACAGTCGTTCTGCATGGTACTGCGGCGTGATGCGGGGTAGCATCGGCCGGATTCCGGCTGCTGCCTGCCGGCAGCGCACTGGATGTTCGTGTAACGGATGTGCCGTTACTCGGGCGAATAGGTGACCGAAATCCTCTCTCCCGGTTCGTCCTCGAAGTAGCCGTATACATTGAGAATGATATCTTCGTACTCGTCGTGGCCCGCCGCGCACCGCTCGGTGATTTCCCTTATATCGAAGAAAAGCTCCGTTGTGATGATCGCCTCGCAGAAGTCGCCGAGATTGACGTGCTGGAGGAACAGGTCGGTCTGCACGGGATACGATTCAATGAATGTAGGTCGCCAGAAGAGCTTGAAGGCGTGATCCCCGCAGCCGCCGCTATGCATTACGATCAACCTCAGTACATCGCCGTCGATCGATCCTTCCCGTACGACGACGGGATCATCCTGCAACAGGCCGGGCGGAGACCAGGTCGGTATGATGAGATCGACCGGGACGTCGTCCGAAACCTTTTCGACCATCAGAATGGCGCTGTAATCCTCGGGTACGTAATCGTGCTCGATACTGGGATAGGGATCGAGCTGGAGAAGTGTGAAGCTGTAGCCCCGTCCGTAATCGGTCATGTCGGGACTCTTACCGGGCTCGCTCGATGGGCGTATGACCGGCTTCACGATCGTCGGCCTCTTGCCGGGGACATCGATCCTGAATTCGGTAGTGGCCTGCCCTTCCCAGAAGCACGCGGCGCCGATGGGGCATCTCCCTTCCATGACGTGTTTGAAGGTGATGTAGAGATCATCCTCCGCGATGAGGACGGTCTGACCGTAACCGATCGAAATATCACTGACCAGATTCGGTATGACAACATCCGGCTCCGGAAGGCGAAGATCGGTGGTGTAGAGACACGAGTCATGGGAGCAGTGCGCGAGCAGAAGACAGCATAAGAACATCACGGGGATTCGTACAAGTGAGCGCATGATCCACCTCCCTATTACAATTTAAATATAATCCGTTGAAGGCATTCGGCAAGCAGAGAGTATGCGGCTGGTGGGGACTGGGGATCTCACGGGGTTGCGGCGGTTGGTTCGGCGCCCGCACAAACAATGACGTCCGGGTTCGAAGTGTGCGGGCTTCACGGTGGCATCTCTTCCTTCAGGCGCCAGCGGACCGCCCGCAGCATCAGGTCCCGGTCGCTGTCCTCCTCGAACTCGGCGTGCGTCACCGGGTCGTTACGGGGTATCAACGCCGGTGGGAGGCGGCGCTTTTTTTCTATTTTCCTTTTTACCGCAACGGACCGTCGCGACGACATAACCGATAATGATGCCGAGGACCAGGGTGAACAGAATCATGACGATGCGCGGCATCCCGAATTCCCAGAACAGCAGGTGAATCGGTACGTATTCGGTGTTCTGGAGTGCTATCACCAGCGCGATGATAACAAGGATCAGAACGACGATTATCTTTGTGTTCATTTCAAATTTCCCCCGTCATGGTCGGATGTTGGTTCGATACACGGGAAACACCATCTTCCGTATTGCGCGGCGTTTCGGACGCCGTAGCATAAAAAAACAGCAACGGAGTAGTGCCCGCTCCTACTATGAATGTTCCGTGCGCGCGGTGTCAATGGCTTTCGTTATCGGTGCCGGGGATGGGAAGGGGCGTCTTGATCGCCCTCGGCGCCGCACGAATCAGGTGCGGTCCAACCAGAGAAGTGTCTGGCCGGACGAGACGGTGTCGTGCTGGGAGACCTCGATGGAGGAAACGGTCGAGCTCACCGGGGCGGTGATCTCCGTCTCCATCTTCATCGCCTCGAGCGCGAGGAGTACGTCCCCGCCCGCGACCTCATCGCCGGGTTTCACATTGATCCGGATGATGGCCCCGGGCATGGGAGCGGTGATGGCGATCTCGCCCTCGTGGGAGAGATGATGGGCGGCCGCGGCGGATTGCGTGCGGGCGCTCCGTTTTCTTGTCGCGGCCGCTTGCCTGAATCCCGATCCGGTTGTTTCCCGCGCGCCCGTCGCGGCGTGAATGCCCGCATCCCCACCGTCATGTTCCACTCCCTCCCCGTGCAGCTCGATGCCGTACGTTGTCCCGTCAATAGTGGCCGTTTTGCCGTCGATGAGGATCGTATACGTCCGGTCGTCGACGGTGACCCGGTATGCGACTTCCCTTTGCGGCGCGCCGGTTGCCGCCGGTCCGCCGGCCGGAGCGCCCTTTCTATCGAGGGTGATCGTTTCGCGCGCCTCCCCCGCCGCCAATTTCCGGATGTTGAGCTTCGCCTCACCCCGGAGGAAAGCGATCCCCTTCTCCCGGCACGTCGCGGCGATGAAGATGTTCTCGTCGGTGATTGGAACGGCCGCCTCCCCGAGCATCCGTCTCGCCGCCTCGACGCCCTTCGCGGGGTCCTCGTCGTTGATCTCGCGCGGGCTCCGCGTCGTGGGATCGAGGCCGACCTGCTCCGCGGCGAGCGCCACGATTTCCGTGTCGGGAGGCACCGGTGTTCTACCGAAGTAGCCGAGCACCATTTTCCCGTACCCCTCGGCGATCCGTTTCCACGGGCCGAACATCACATTGTTAAAGGCCTGCTGGAAATAGAACTGGCTGACCGGCGTGACGGAGGTGCCGAATCCGCCGCGCGCCACCACGTCTTTCATCGCCGCGATGACCTCGGGGAACCGGTCGAGAATCT
>CBFCXB010000377.1:0-3377 GCA_965601905.1 uncultured bacterium
GCGAGCATCAGGATTTTGCCGACCGCATCCCGGTCGACGAGGCCGCGCACCACCGTCGCCAGTCCCTCCGACGCGCAGAAGAGGTAGACATTCTGGCTGATGAAACCGGTATTGCCCGCCGAGTACATCCGCTTGGCATCTTCCGGCGCATCTCCCATCTTCGAGTAATCGGCCACGTAGACGAGATTGACCGGCGCGCCCGCCACGAACGGCTGTTTCCCCGTCGCTCCCCGGATATCCTTGTCCAGCACCGGTTCGAGGGTGTTGTCGGTCGCGTTGTAGCGGTAGGCGCCCCTCGCCATCGTCACGTAGATATCGATCTCCTGCCAGTTCCTCGCCGAGGGTGCCGTGCGCTTGCCGGATTCGGGGCGGTTCACCCCGAAAGCTGCCCAGAGCATGTTCGAGAGGACCTGGAGCGGGATCTCCTTTTCGCTGAAGGCGCGCTCCGAGTGTCTCAATTTCAATGCCTCCATGAGGGGCTTGCCGCCCTCTGTCTGCGGGTCCGGCAGCTCGATCGGCTTCAGCTCTCCCGCGACGGCCGCCGCGTTCAGCGCGAGAAGCACGATCACACATACTACGGTACACAGGGAAAAGTGTTTCATGTCGACCTCCCTTTCAAACAAACTGCTAGACACACCCCTATCGTAGCAGAACCATTTTCTTTGTAAACTCTTTCCGTGCGGTTTTCAGGCGGTAGAAATAGACGCCGGATGCGGCGTTGCGGCCGCGGTCGGTCGAGCCGTTCCAGGTGAGATTGTAGACTCCGTGCGAGAAATACCCATCGGCGAGCGTTCTCACGAGCCTCCCCTGCACGTCGAAGATCTGGAGCGAAACATTGCCCGATTCGCGCAGCGCGAAACGGATGCGCGTCGAGGGATTGAACGGATTCGGCACGTTCTGATCGAGACGGGTGGCGAGCGGTGTGCTTCTCTCCCCCGTCGTCGTGTCGTACTTGTCGCAGAGAATCCAGTGGTCCGGATCGAGAGCCGCCTCTATGACGGGCTCCCCGAGTGTAATCAGGTACTCCTCGTGGAATTCATCCATCCAGAGGACCGTATCGACCGTTCCCCCGGCGTGGGTGATGCGGAGATCGACCGGCATCGTGTAGGGGGTGAGCTGAATCTGATCGATGATTACGGTGAGATCGAACTGATCACCGATCTGGTCAATGCTCCACGACCATTCCAGCGAGAGACGGTCCTCACGGGTCAGCCATTCATCGAAGAACCAGTCGAGCTGCGCGCCGTACTGGTCCTCGCAAACACCCACGAAATCCTGCGTCTCGGCGACGGAGTACCGGTAACGCGGGTCGGCCATGTACGCCTGGAGGGTCTCAAAGAAGGTATCGTCCCCGACGACGTGCCGCAGCATGTGGAGCACCCAGGCGGCCTTGTCGTAGACGACGCCGTCGAAGTAGTACCAGGGATCGGTGTTATCGGGATCGCGGAGTACCGGGCCTTCCCAGTTCCACGGAACGTCCTTTCCAGCCATGTATACGTGGAATGTCGCCGGTCCATCGACGTGCTCGAACCAGAGCGCCTCGGCGTAGCTGGCGAATCCCTCGTTGAGCCAGATGTGCGTCCAGTCCTCGCACGTGATGCAGTCGCCGAACCACTGGTGGGCGAGCTCATGCACGAAGAGCCAGTCGTAGTCGTGGGTGCCGGTCCCGAACCACCACCCGTAACTGCACAGCGTCTGGTGTTCCATGCCGCCGCCGAGGTTGGCGAGCGCCTTGCCGTATTTCTCGTCGACGTAGGGGTAGAGCCCGAAGGCCGAGGAGAAGAACTCGAGCGCGGGCACGGTGATGTTGAAGCTCTCCATGCAGACGGCCGCGCGCGACGGGTAGACGTAATGCGTGACGGGCATCGTCTCGGCGGGCGCGTAGACGAAGTGATCGTGCAGCTCGACGTACACGCTCGCGGCGATCGAGGCGAGGTAGGTGGTCATGGGGGAGGCCTCATGCCACTGGTAGCGCTTGTAGGGGACGCCCCACTGTATCTCATCGGTGTACCCGAGGTAGGAGCCGTTCGAGGCGGCGAAGAGGTCCGCCGGCACCGAGAGATTAATATCGAATGTAGCCTTGTCGTCGGGGTAATCCTTGCACGGCCACCACGTCCGTGCGCCCCACGGTTCGCTCAGCGAGTAGATGACCGGTGTTCCGGAGAAATCCCTGAAGAACATCCCCGTGTTGGGCGCTGATTCCGGATATCCCGTGTAGCTGACGGTGAAGGTGACCTCCTCGCCCACCATGAGGCCGGGTGACAGCTCCACCGTTACAAGATCGGTGGACCTGGTCCAGGGGAGGGGATCCTCCACCACGCCCTCGACCGCGATGATCGTCAGGACATCATCGGCGTCGAGATCGACCGCGAGGAGGTTGTCGACGAGGCTCTCGAGCGTCACCGTCACCGAGCCCGCCACCTCGGTCGTCGTGGGATTGAATGCGATATCCATTATGTAATGCAGCACGTCGAACTGGAGCTGGTTCGGCGTGGGATCGGGAATGAGAAGCGGCGTTCTCTCGAAGGAGGCGCGTACGCGCTCCACATCGAGCCTGCGAATGATGTCACTGTGGGCCTCCTCG
Organism: uncultured bacterium; assembly: GCA_965601905.1. Lineage (GTDB taxonomy): Bacteria > Krumholzibacteriota > Krumholzibacteriia > Krumholzibacteriales > Krumholzibacteriaceae > DATKWS01. The sequence continues at coordinate 2,585 of CBFCXB010000377.1, forward strand.
AACGGCGTCTGCGCGGCGAGCGCGGAGGCGAGGAGCGCGATGGCGGCACATGCAAAGATTGCTATTTTCATAAGGATCTCTCCTTCCGTATCGTATTTCGATTATAACACATACGCCCGCCCGGCACAAACGGTGCCGGAATGGTGCACAACAAAGCGGATAGCGGCACGCGCGGTGCGCCTGAGAGCGTCACAGCCGCTGGCTCAAGCGCAGCCGCGAAGTGCCGCGGGGTGTGCCGCGAGATGCCGCGAGGTGTCCCCGGCGCGGTTTCGGGTGTCGAAGTGAGCCGGAGCCGAGCGTGGATTACATCTTTTACTATAGTCCAGCGGTGCCGTATACTCTCGAAACCGTGCGCCGTAGTGGAGCGGCACGGGTAATATGCTATGGCGATCATAGATTTCAGAATCGGCTCGACCCTGAGAGGGATCATCATAAACGCGGGCTGGCTGTTTGTGCTGCGCGTCGGGCGGATTCTCTTCGCGCTCTTTGTCGGTGTCTGGGTGGCGCGGTACCTCGGTCCCGCGCAGTTCGGGGATTTCAGTTTCGCCCTTGCCTTTGTCGCCCTCTTCGTGCCGCTCACCACGCTGGGACTCGAGGGCATCGTGGTGCGGGATCTGGTGCGTGAGCCCGCGGCGCGGGACGAGATTCTCGGCACGTCGTTCCTGCTCCGCCTGATTGGCGGGGTGCTCAGTGTTGCGTTGATACTCGTGGTGATTGCCGTTATCCGGGCGGAGGACGCCCTCGTCAGGACGCTGACCGGGATCGTCGCGATCGGTATCGTATTCCAGTCGTT
>CBFCXB010000378.1:0-3372 GCA_965601905.1 uncultured bacterium
GACAGTTGTCAATCCTTTTGCTATTCTGAGAGCTAAATCTTGTTTCCAGATAAAAGCATCCAAAGATCTCAAATTGTATCCATCGGACTATGCACACCTAAAGGATAGGCATTCGAATCCCCGTCAAGGCGTTCGCATGGCCTGATCGGAACCGGGAAGGCGTGATCCCGGGTCCGGGAGTTCCGTGATTGTCTCCGGGCCGCCGGCGATCCGGACTCATCGGTCTGCCGGGGGGTTCTGCGGTGGAATCATCGGGACAGAAGCGGACGAATAGACACAGGAGGCGAAACGATTGGCCCCGGCCGGGCAGGATGCGCCCGGCACCGCAGTGGAGATGAAGCGGTTCGCGCAGTATTCCCGGCTCATTCGGGGCGGCGCCCTGCAGGGTTTGGGTGAGGGCCGATAGCGCGGTGGCGGAATGTCGGGGTGTGAGAACCCGATGTGCCGGAGTATCTTGTCGATGACGGTCTGATCGGTGATGAACGAGATGATGTGCATGGCGCCGCCGCACCGCGGACAGAGCAGCGGGCCTACCTGCCAGATTCTCCGGATGAGTGGGACCCAACGGATACGCCTGCTTTTGAGCCACTCGCTCTCGTCCCCGCCGGCGTGATCGGCCGGGCAAATCAACGCTATTAAATAATGATTAAAGAGATTCTCCAGGATTGCTGTTTCAATGAACTAGCACCCACCATTTTATATCTTTGTTATTGGAAGGCTTTACAATATCATCCTCACTGCATGAAAGCATAAATAATATTCCAATTATCATTACAGTAATGAACACATATTTATACATTGTTGTTCCTCCTTATATGAATCGCTGGGCTTCATTAGATTTGCCTAATTGCGGCTCAGCGGCAGCCCACAGCTGGCCGCTGCAGCCGCAATTCGCCGGAGCGGCGCGAAGCTGGCGGATCTGGTCTGTCACGCCGGCTGCAGAGCATCCGTCGCGCCAGTCCAGCCCGCAGCTTAGCGAAAGAACGATAGGCCGCGAGGGCTGCGCCCTAAGATGAGCGGAGATATACCGCGAGGCTCATTATTCGTTATCTTTCTATATCTATGACCATAGGCGAATGCTTGGTGTGGGTATGCAGATAACAGAGAAATAATGCGAATTTCACTCCCGGCGTCGGGAGTGTTTCAAATGTACAAGCACACACTTGATACATATTTTGACACACTCCCAATGTTAGGAATATTCGTTCGTCAATGCACCCGCAGCGGGCGCATATGCGTAGTCTACTCACCCAATCCAAGCTGCCATGCGAGGAACGAGAGGAAGTCGGTGTACTCATCGACGAGCTTTGTGGTCGGTGTGCCGACCCCATGGCCCATTCCCCGCTCGTAGCGGAGCAGCACGGGGCGGCCCGATGTGCTGGTGTGTTGGAGCAGCGCCGCCATCTTCATCGCGTGCATCGGATCGACGCGGCTGTCGCCCGCCGCCGTGGTGAGGAGCACGGCCGGGTACGGCACGCCTCCTTGCACATTGTGATACGGTGAATAGCGCATCAGGAACGGGAAGTGATCGGGATTGTCGGGATCGCCGTACTCCGTGATCCAGTACCGGCCCACCGAGAAGCGGTGGAACCGAGCCATGTCGAGAACGGGAACGTTGCAGACGGCGGCCCGGCAGATTTCGGGATGCTGCGTGACGGTCGCGCCGACGAGGAGTCCCCCGTTGCTTCCTCCGAATACGGCGAGCCGCTCGGGCCTCGTGAGGTGGCCGTCGCAGAGCCACGCGGCCGCGGCGGCGAAATCATCGAAGACGTTCTGCTTGTTCTCCAGCATGCCGGCCCGGTGCCACGCCTCGCCGAATTCCCCGCCGCCGCGTAGAATCGCCAGGGCGAAGACGCCGCCCAGCTCGAGCCACGGGAGAAAATTCTTGAGGAAGAGCGGTGTGCGGGAGACATTGAATCCGCCGTATCCATAGAGAATGGTCGGATTCGTCCCGTCGCGCCGCAGCCCGCAGCGGTGGACGAGGAAGATCGGCACGCGCGTTCCGTCTTTCGATGTGCACCATTCCTGTTTCACCGCGAACGCGGAGGCGTCGATCGTGGGACCGCCGGCGCGGTCGCACACGGCGAGCCCGCCCGTTTCGAGATCGTAGCGGTATACCGTTTCCGGAACGAGAAACGACGTGAATCCGATAAAGAGTTCCGCGCCGTCCCGGCGCCCCTCGAGATCGAAGATGCTGCCGGTGCCGGGGAGCGCGATCTTTCGAAGAGCCGTGTGTGTGGGCTCGCCGCCGCCCGTACCGGGGCGCATGCTGGAGCCTGTACCGGGGCACCCGATACCGCGGCGTGACTCCGTGTCGATCGCGTATTCGTACAGGACGCTCGTCGCATTCTCGAGATATGATACGAAGAGCCGTCCTCCGACGGTGGTGGCATGCTCCATGGCGAACTCGTGCTCCGGGAGCACCTCTTCCCAGTTCTTTGGTGACGGATCAATCAGCGGCGCGCGCAGTATGCGGTGGTTGGGCGCCTCGTGGTCGGTCTGCATGTAGAGGAATCCGCCGTCCACCCACCCGAGGAAATGCGCGTCGAGCCCCGTCGCCACCGGTATGAACGCGGTGTCTTCTCCCGTGAGTGGACGGATATAGAGGTCGTTGCGGTTCACGCCCTGGTGGACATGAATGATGAGATGACCTCCGTCCTCCGAGATCGAGCAGTGCGGCCAGTCATGTATGTCCCGCCCGTCGCCGAAAACGAGAGGATCCTCGCGGGGATCGGTCCCGAGGCGGTGGAGGTAGATGCGGTGGTGGTAGAACTCCTCGCCCTCCGGCACCTCTCCCGGCGCGGGAAAGCGGGAATAGTAGAATCCGTCCTCGCCGGGCAGCCAGGCGACGCTGGCCATGCGCGTTCGGGGGATCGTGTCGGTGAGCGCACGGCCGGTATCGACGTCGATGAGATGCAGCGTGCTCAGCTCATCCCCGCCTCGCGAGAGGCCGTACGCCACGTACCGGCCCTCGTGGGACGGGTACCACCAGTCTATCGTGACGGCGCCCTCATCGCTCATCGAATTCGGATCGATGAGTACGCGCGCCTCTTCATCCAACCCTTCCCGGCAGAGGAGCACGGGCTGGTTCTCGTTCCCCTCTCTCTTGCTGAAGAAATAGCGGGAACCGCGCCTGCGCGGCGCGCCGACCGAGCCGGTGCGGAGGTAACGTTCCAGCAGCTTTCGAATCCGCTCCCGTCCCGGTATCGTCTCGAGCGTCCGGCGCGTGAGGGCGTTCTGGGCGTCGATCCACTCGTGGACGGCCGCGTCGTCCCCGTTCTCGAGCCAGCGGTACCGGTCCGTGATTTCCCGGCCGTGCAGCGTGTCCGTTACGGCGATGCGCTTTGTTTCGGGGTAGTCCATATGCTATAC
>CBFCXB010000379.1:0-3369 GCA_965601905.1 uncultured bacterium
TATGGATAAAGATGTTTCAGGAATGGAGATAGACCTCGGTTCCGTGAAGGACCGTTTCGATTTCACCTTTCACGGCATCTTCGGCGTACCGGACCCTGAGGGGAACGAGCGGGGCTTCCGGTTTTCGGTCAACGGAACGGTGACGCGCATGGGCGACAAGCTGTTGCTACACGCCGCGGTGGCGGGAACGGTCCGCCTGGAGTGCAGCAGATGCATCGAGTTGTTCGATATGCAGATCGAGACCGGGCTGGATATCATGTTTCACCGCGGCGAGCTGCCCCAGGGTTCCGATGAGGGCGATCTCGTCATGCTCACCGAGGCGGATGAGGGGGGGTACGATATTCTGCCGCGTGTGCGGGAGGCGGTGATCCTGGAATTGCCGATGCGGTTTCTCTGCAGCGAGGAATGCAAGGGACTGTGTCCGCAGTGCGGGGCGAATCTGAATAACGGTCCCTGCGACTGTGTTAAAACGGAGGGTGATCAGCGCTGGGCTCCATTGAAAAAATTATTGAATAACGATGAGAAAAGATGAATATTCCCGGGAATGGGAGGAATAGTGAATGGCAGTACCGAAACGAAAAACATCGAAGGCCCGGAAAAGAAAACGTCGGTCACACTGGAAAGCGTCAGCGCCGGCGCTGACGAAGTGCGCGCACTGTCATCAGCCGAAGCCGCCACACGTCGTGTGCCCGAATTGCGGTTACTATGCGGGACGCGAGTTCGTGAAGCCCGAGGTTGAAGAGACTAAGTAGTTCCGCGGTGCGGTTGCGGCGGAGCCCGGTGAGGGGCCGGAAGCGGAACAGCGGTCGCGGGGCCACGTGTGGGAGTGCCGATGAAAATCGCTCTTGATGCAATGGGGGGTGACAAGGCCCCTGTCGGAATCGTTGATGGTGCGGTTGAAGCGGTTCGCGAAACGAAGGGGAGGATCGAGGTCACCCTTGTCGGCGGGCGGGAAACGATCGAGCGGTATATCGCGGAGCGGCACTGGAGCACCAAGCATCTCGACATCGTCGATGCGCCCGAAGTGATCGGGATGTCCGAGAGTCCCGCCACGGCGATCAGACGCAAGCGCAACTCGTCGATCTCGGTTGCCATGAAGCTCCAGAAGGAGGGGGCGGTGGGTGCGGTCGTGAGCGCCGGCAACACGGGCGCCGTGGTTGCGAGCTCGCTTCTCTCGCTCGGCAGGCTGCCGGGGATCGACCGGCCGGCGATCGCAATCTTCGTGCCGACGCGCAACGGCGGAACCGTTCTGCTCGACGGCGGCGCCAACTCAGACTGCGACCCGCACAATCTCCTCCAGTTCGCATTCATGGGTTCCGCGTACGCGGAAACGATACTGGGGCGCGCCACACCGCGGATCGGTCTTCTCAGTATCGGCGAGGAGAGCTCGAAGGGGAACGAGTTGACCAGAGCGGCGCACGAACTGCTCCGCCGGAGCGATCTCAATTTCGTGGGAAACGTGGAGGGACGGGATATATTCGTCGGATCGGTAGATGTCGTCGTGACGGACGGATTCGTCGGGAATGTGCTTTTAAAATTTACAGAGAGTATCGTTTATTATATAAACAGCTTGATCAAGGAAGAGATTGTGAAAAGCGGGGTAGCGAAACTCGGCGCCACCATGATGAAGCCGGTCTTCAGAAGCTTGAAACGGACACTCGATTATGCCGAGTACGGGGGAGCGCCGCTTCTCGGCGTCGACGGCGTGACGATCATCTGTCACGGGGGGAGCTCGAGCCTCGCGATCAAGAATGCAATTCTCGCCGCGGAAGGGTTTGTAACTGGCGATATTAACAATATTATCCGGACCAGGACGGAGGAATCCTGATCATGATCACGGGCCAACAGGTCGGGGGAGCGCGGATATCGGGCATCGGCTACTATGTTCCGGAGCTCGTACTTTCAAACTTCGATTTCGAGAAGATGGTCGAGACCTCGGACGAGTGGATCGTGACGCGTTCGGGGATTCGTGAGCGGCACATCGCGGCCGACGATCAGGCATCGAGCGATATGGCGATCGAGGCGGCGCGGAAAGCCCTGAAGGATGCACGGGTCAAGGCGGAGAACATCGATCTCATCATCGTGGGCACCGTGACTCCCGACATGCCGTTGCCCTCTACGGCATGTATCGTTCAGGACAAGCTGGGAGCAAAATCGGCGTCTGCCTTCGATGTCACGGCCGCATGCTCCGGTTTCATCTATGGCATCACCGTCGCCGAGTCGATGATAGCGACCGGCAAGGTGGAGCGGGCCCTCGTCGTGGGTGTTGAGACGCTCTCGCGAATACTCGATTTCAAGGATCGAAAGACCTGTGTGCTGTTCGGTGACGGTGCGGGAGCGGCTATTCTCGAACCGTGTCCGCGGGGAGAGGGCATACTCAGTACCTACATGAAGAGCAACGGGTCGTACGGTGAGCTCCTCTATCTGCCGGGCGGGGGTTCACGCTCACCCCTTACGGAGCAGCGCCTGAAGAACAGGGACCGGTTCGTGAAGATGAAGGGTGACGGCCTGTTCAAATATGCCGTCAAGTCGATGGTCGATGCGGCGCATCGGGCGCTCGAGACGGCCGATCTCACAATAGACGATGTGCGATACCTCATACCGCATCAGGCCAACATACGGATCATCGAGGGCGTGAGGAAAAGATTGAAGTTATCAAAGGAACAGGTCGTTGTAAATATAGATAGAATGGGTAATACGTCATCGGCGAGCATCCCGATCGCCCTCGGTGAGATCAGGGAGCGAGGGATACTGAAGAAGGGTGATATCATCATCATGGTTGCCTTCGGTGGCGGATTGACATGGGGCTCGGTGTTGTTCAGGAACTAGGTGGCGCAGGGAGACTGAGTGATGAAAGCAGCGATGATTTTCCCCGGTCAGGGATCGCAGTACGTTGGGATGGGTAAGGACCTGGTCGAGACATTCCCCGCCCTCGCCGATCTATACCGGGAGGCCGATGATGTGCTCCACTACCCGCTTTCCCGGCTCTGCTTCCAGGGCGATATGGAAATCCTCACTCAGACGAAGAATGCTCAGCCCGCCATACTGTTGCATAGCGTCGCCGTAGCGCGCATCCTGCGCGATGAAACCGGTGCGGAGCCGGCGATCGTCGCCGGTCACAGTCTCGGTGAGTACTCGGCACTGGTGGCTGCCGGCGTCTTGTCCCCCATGGATGCGTTGCGTATCGTGCGCAAGCGTGGGGAGTTGATGTACGATGCCGGGAGCCTGCAACCGGGCACCATGGCCGCGGTGATCGGCTTGACGCGGGAGGAAGTGGAGGCGGTGTGCACGGAGGCGACAACAGATGATGCGGTCGTTGTCGTTGGCCAAGGGGATTCTCCCGGGCCGGTCGGGGGCTCGGGGCCCCGC
>CBFCXB010000380.1:0-3366 GCA_965601905.1 uncultured bacterium
AAAATTCATTATTTTCTATCAGCTAATCGGGAGAAGAACCTTAAAATAGTTTGTGCGGCTTGTATGAAGAAAGGCTCCCGGGCGTTCAACTAATGATCTACTTGAGCTTTATGGCTCTCCGCCGTTGGCTGCTGGATTGGAATCCGCCAGTATCTGAACCGCAAAGAATATAAACAAACTCGCTTCTATTATAATAAGAGTAACCGTCCTGCAATCGCGGTAATGGGAAACGAGTGCGACATATCATTCGGGACCTCGGTCACCTCGATTACATGCAGATTCAGGTGATGAATAACGTATTTTGACACAAATTTTGCCAGAAATCGCCCGGTCCTGTCGCCGCCCGCTATGCGCGATCCCGCTTCAGCCAGAAATCGAACGACCGCCCCGGCACGACGATGTCGATGCCGGCGGACGGCCGCTCGAGCGGATTCGTTACGACGTGAGCTTCACCGCCGGGAATGTATGCCGCATCCCCCGCTTCGAGTTTCCGCTCATCACCGGCTCCGGTCGTTACGATCAGCTCACCCTCGAGCACGACGAGGACCTGTGCGTTGGGATGATCGTGCAGGGGGGAGGCGTGCCCCGGCGGCTTGACGAAGTGCTCGATCGAGATATCACGTTCGTTGCAGAGACTCGTTCGCTTCCAGTCCGCGTGAGGCTCGTAGCTCTCGGCATCTTCGAAGTGCACTATGCGCATCGTATGAACTTCCTTTCCGCGGAAAGCCGTTAATACATGCATGTGAAGACGTGATAGTATAATACAGAAAGTGGCGACATGTATACCGTGACGGACGGCTCATGCTATTCCTGTCTGAGAATCTCGGCGGGATTGATCCGGCAGGCGCGCCATGTATAGGCGCCGGCCGTGATGAGCGCCAGAGCGAGGGCGAGGGCGCCGGCGCCCGCATAGAGCCACCAGGGAATCGTCACCCGGTAGGCGAAGTTCTCGAGCCACCGCCGCATCGCCCACCAGGCGAGCGGGGCGGCGATGGCGAAGGCGACGAGCACGATCCACACGTACTCCTTGGAGAGCAGCGCGAAGAGGTTCCCGGGAGAGGCGCCGAGCACCTTGCGGATGCCGATCTCGCGGATGCGCCGCTCTGTCGAGAAGGCGATCAGCGCGAGCAGTCCCACGCACGAGATCACGATGGCGAGTGTCGAGTAGAACGCAATGAGCCGGCCCAGGCGGATCTCCTGTTCGTATATGTAGGCGAACACCTCGTCGAGAAACCGGTACGTGAAGGGCGAGCGAGGAAAGCGTTCCTCCCAGACGCCGCGTACATGATCGATCGCTTCCTGCACGCTCCCCTCCCGGAGGCGCAGGGCGATCCTGGCGGGGGCGCGCTCGTCCAGCACGAGTGTCATCGGCTCTATCTCGTGATGGTACGACATGAAGTTGATATCCTTCACAACGCCGATGATGGTCATCGGTTTGAAACTGTCCGTGCTTGGGTGCGCGTCGAGCTGCCGGCCGACCGGTTCATCCCAGCCGAGCTGTCGGGCCGCGGTCTCGTTGATGATCACCGAGTTGCCGACATCAGCCGTTCCTTCCCGGTGGAAATCGCGCCCCGAGAGCATCTCCATGCCCATCGTCTCGACGAACCACGGATCGACCATGAACATCCGCGTCATCAGCATCTCGCAGTTCGCCTCTTCGGGCACGCGGAACGTATACTCCAAATGCCCCATGGTGGGCAGGAACGACGCGCAGGTACCGGCCAGAACGCCGGGATGCCGCAGCGCCTCGGTTCTGATCAGCTCGCAGTCCTGCCGCGTCATGTCCGGGCCGGCGTTCAGCGCCATCAGCTGCTCCCGGTTGAAACCGGGATAGCGGCCCTCCATAAAGCCGAGCTGCGTGCGGATGATCAGGGTGCTGATGATCAGCAGGATCGCCACGGTGAACTGGAAGCCGATCAGCACCTGCCTGAGGCGCGAGCGGCTCGAGCCGGCCAGGAACCGCTCTCGAATCGTGGCGGACGGTTGAAACGATGAGAGGATAACGGCGGGATAGAGCCCCGCGCCGATTCCCACCACGACCGCGAGCGCGAGAAAGGCGGCGAAGAACACCGGGCGATCGGCGTACACGGATGAGAGCTCCCGACCGACGAAACCGCCGAATGTGGGGAGGAGGAGTTCCACCAGCAACAGGGCCAGGGCGAGCGATACGAGCGCGTTCAGCAGCGATTCACCGAGAAACTGTAGGATCAGCATTCTCCGCGAGGCCCCCACGGCCTTGCTGACGCCCACCTGGTGGGCGCGCTCGGCGCCCCGCGCCGTCGCCATGTTGATGAAGTTCAGGCATGCGATGATCAGGATGAACGCGGCGATGAGGGCGAAGACGGCGGCCTTCCGGTAGGTCACCGCGCTCTGGTAGCCGAGGTCGAAATCGAAGCCGTCGTCGAAGTGAATCTCGCTGAGCGGCTGGAGCGTAATCTCGCACTCCGCGCCCATCATCTTCATCAATTCGTCGGCGTGCGCGTGGTACACCCTGTCCGCCGCGGGCTGGACATCCCGGGCGCCGTGGCCTTCCCCGAGCAGGAGGTAGCTGCCGTAGCCCGAGCGGCCGACCCAGTACTCCGCTCCGGGGGTCTCGAGGGAGGTCATCGACATGATCATCGGGTGCGAGGGGAAATGGGACGGCTGTGGAATGTCTTCCATCACCCCCGTCACGGTGTAGGAGCTCTTTTCGCTCAGCCGGATCGCGCCCCCCATCGGATCTTCTTCGCCGAAGAATCTCCTCGCGGTGGATTCGGCGAGAACGACGCTTCCCTTCGCGGCGAGGACATCCTTCGGATCGCCGCGGACGAGGCGGTAACTGAAGATATCGAACAGGGTGGAATCGGCCCACACGAGATGCCCCTCGTAGAAGATACGATCGTCCACATACACGGGCCGGACCTTTGGAGAGAGCTGAAACCGCACGAAGTTCTCGACGGCGGTGATCTCAGCGGCCAATCCCTCCGCGACCGGATAGGAGGCCGAGGGCACCCGGATCTCCTGGCCTTCCCCCACCCTCTGGAATGTGGTCACCCGCACGATCCGGTCGCCGTATTCGTGGAAATCGTCATAGCTGAACTCGTGTTGGAGGTACACGATGATCATCATGCAGGCGGCCAGCCCCGCAGCCAGGCCGAGCATGTTCAGCAGGTTGATGATGATATTCCGCCGGAAATTGCGAATGAAGAGCTTGTAAACGTGCGTGATCATCGTTTTTCCTCTATATGAACGTCTTCCCCCGGACATCCTCTGTGACGATCTTTCCGTCGAACAGATTGATCATGCGGCGGCTGTAGTCGGCGTAGGATGGTGAATGGGTAACCATGACGATCGTGGTTCCCTCCTCGTTCAACTCGATCAATGACT
>CBFCXB010000381.1:0-3365 GCA_965601905.1 uncultured bacterium
GCATCGACGATCTGCGGCTGATGTTTTCGACAGAGGGCATCGCCGCCGCGATGGGGCCCGTCGGCAAGGGCACCATCGTGACACTTCACCTCACGGGCCGCCTCGCTAACGGTACGCACATCGAGGGAGAAGATGCCGTCGTGATCGTGGGCAGCCAGGGCAGGGAGTCTTTGACCCTCGGCACGGAGCAGCCGATGGCGTACGAGCTGCACCAAAACGTTCCCAATCCGTTCAACCCGACGACGAGCATCCGGTTCGACGTGCCGCCCGCGAGTGGAGTGGTGACGCTTCGGATCTACGATGTGAACGGGCGGCTGGTGCGGACCCTGGTGAACGAAGCGCTGGCCCCGGGGCAGAAAACGGTTGTGTGGGACGGGCTGAACACCGCGGGCATTCCAGCTGCCACCGGAATGTACTTTTATCGTTTGACCGGGCCGGGATTTGAGAGAACGCGCAAAATGATATTACTGAAGTGACTGTTCGATACGATATGCCGAGCTTTCGATATGCCTCGGTCAACGGCGTGCCGCTTTCTGCTTGCTTGTTTGAGGGTATAGCTGATCTGTTCCTCGGTGAATCACTTCTTCATCCGGTCATCCTTGGAAGAACGGTAGTATAGGTTATTTATAATCCTGAATGTGGTACCGTTTTCGGGTAGCAGATCAGGGATAATTGAGTTGGGGAATTCTAGGCAGGATATGTTGGGGGCATTAAGGGGGCACACTATTTTGAGCCGGATTTATGATATAGCGCGAGGTTTTCCAGGGCTAACGCACGGTGCAACCTCAACGCCGAGATGAAGGTGCGTAAAATTAGAAACATCATGTGATTTATATAATGTTTGAATCAGGGCAACAGCAAGTATTGCAATACGGAGGGAATTAACAGAAGCCACAGGAGTCCGTAGTTCACCGCGTTCGCCTTGACTCGCAAGCTGTTTTCCCGTTGAACGCCGACTCCAGGTGATCATTAGGATTGAAACTGTCATCCAGCTATGATATAATAAGTTAGCAAATGGGTGGTGGGTTTTGCGGTTTTAGATCCTCCCGCCCCATCCAATATTCCACTACCTAATTTACCAGTTCTCTTCGAAGGGGGCTAACATGCATCAACGGTCATCCCGGTCGACTTTCAGCTTCTTGAAATCTCGCTGTTCTCCGATTTGCATTCCATCTCTCGTTATCGCAGTAATTCTAACCGGCTCGATCATCGCCCCGGCGTTCGCCGTCGATGATGCGACCGTCCCGATCGTGGATCGGTGGTTGGAGCACCCGGCGCTCCAACCGTTCCACGTATCCGGACAAGAGCTTCCTTCAAGGCTTTTCCTGGTGCGAGGATGCGACCGGCTGGCCGAGACGGACGGCGTCATCGTCCATGGCACCCACGATGGCGTGTTTCTCGTATCCGGCAGCATTGCCGCCTTACGGGCTCTCTCTCTGCGCGGTTGCATCGTGACGCCGGTGCCGGATATACCGCAGTCTCCTCCGCTTGTCGAGCGGGAATGGACCTGGATCGACGAACCCGATCCCGCCATCGCGGCCATGGTCGATCAGGTACAATGGGAAGGGGTGCGGGATAAGATCCAGTGGTTGGTCAACTTCGGCACGCGATACTGCCTTGCCCCCAACCACCATGTCGTGGCCACGTCCATCGCCTCGGCCTTCGAGACGTATGGATTACAGACGAAAATGTATCCCTTCCAGTACTGGAATAAACCTATGTGGAACATAGAGGCCACCCAAAAAGGCACCAGGTATCCCGATTCGTACGTGATCATCTGCGGTCACTTCGATTCGGCGAGCGAGGTTAGTATGCGCTCGGCGCCCGGCGCCGACGACAACGCCACCGGGGTCGCAGCGGTACTGACCGCCGCCGATATTCTTTCCCGGCACACCTTCGAATATTCGATACGGTATATCTGCTTCGACAACGAGGAGCTGGGGCTTATCGGCAGCCGCTTCTACGCGATGCTGGCGCGTCGGCGCGGTATCGACATCGTCGGAGTACTCAACTTCGACATGCTTGGCTACTGGAAGCCCGGTATGGATAAGGACCTCGAGCTCGAGGCGAACCATGCGTCGCAATGGCTGGCCGGCGCAATTGTCAACGCGGCAGAATTGTACACCGATGCAGAGTACGAGCTTCACGTCTACGACGATGCCTGCTGGGCCGATCACTGGTACTTCTGGAGGACCGGATACGCCGCCGTTACCCACGGGGGGGCCTATGATTGGTACGCTCCCGACTTCAACCCCTACTACCATTCAACCAACGACCTGCTGGAACACTTGGATCCCGGCTTCACCGTCGGAAACATCAAAATCGGCATCGCCACGCTCGCCTCGCTGGCCGGGTACGTTCCGCCGCGCTCCGTTACATTCGACGTGCGTCCCGGCTCCTGCCGCAATCCGTTGAATCCGAAGAGCCGCGGCGTCGTGCCGGCGCTCGTGCTGGGATCGTCGGATGTCGACGCACGCGACATCGACATCGCTTCACTGCGCATCGAGGAATCGGTGTCTCCTTCTGCGATCCGTGTCGTCGACATGGGTTCCGCGATCGACGACGACGGCCATCCATGCGCCGATATGTCTCCGGACGGCATCGACGATCTGCGGCTGATGTTTTCGACAGAGGGCATCGCCGCCGCGATGGGACCTGTCGGCAAGGGCACCATCGTGACACTTCACCTCACCGGCCGACTCTTAGACGGCACGCACATCGTGGGAGAAGATGCCGTCGTGATCGTGGGCAGCGAAGGCAGGGCGCCTTTGGCCCTCGGCACGGAACCGCCGAAGATGTTCGAGCTGCACCAGAATGTTCCCAATCCGTTCAACCCGACGACGAGCATTCGGTTCGACGTGCCGCCCGAGAGTGGAGTGGTGACGCTCCGGATCTACGACGTAAACGGGCGGCTGGTGCGGACCCTGGTGAACGGAGAGCTGCCCCCGGGGCAGAAAACGGTTGAATGGGACGGACTGAACGGCGCGGGCATTCCGGCTGCCACCGGAATGTACTTTTATCGTTTGACCGCACCGGGGTTCGAGCGAACGCGCAAGATGATGTTGCTCAAGTAACTGTTCGATCCGAGAGGCAACGACTCACAAGAATGCCACGAGCAGTCGCCGCGCAGGCTGGCCTTATCACTCACCGGAATTGAGTCTTACACGCTCGATCATCAGTGCATTGGCCTTGAAAGGAATCTGGTGGGCGAATCGGAATTCTTTGCGGTCGGGGCATGGCGGACCGCACCATCAGTATTCCCGAGAGGCTGCCTGAGTGATCAAGCATAAACACTGCAACTGAACTCACCGGATTTTCGCGCTCTAGGCAAAATCAGCGTAAAACTCGTCTTTTCTGACTTGTTT
>CBFCXB010000382.1:0-3349 GCA_965601905.1 uncultured bacterium
ACTTCGTCCAGCACCAGCCGTACCACGGCACGGAGCCGTCCAGAAATACCACGGCGAAGCTCCTCACGACCGATCATGCGCTCTACTGCGTCATCATCTGCCGGGACGAGCGGGAGAACGTGCAGCGCCACACGGGCATGCTCGATGAATTCGCCGGTGATGTCGTCTCGCTCATGCTCGACACCTTCGGCGACAGGCGGACCGCCTACAAATTCGCCGTCAGCGCCTCCGGCGTTCGGATGGACTGCCGGCTCCTCGACGACGCGCGCAACCGCGACTACAGTTGGGACGGTGTCTGGTTCTCGGCGGCGAGGATCTACGACTGGGGATTCGTCGTCGAGATGGAGGTACCGTACCGGTCGATCCAGTATGACGAGCGCCTCACGGAGTGGGGGCTCGACATCGACCGGTGGATTCCCACCCGTACCGAGGATGTCTACTGGTGTCCGTACGAGGAGAACGAGGGGCAGCGAATCTCGAAGTTCGGCCGGTTGGTGTTCGATGATTTCCGCCCATCCGTCAAGGGATTGAATCTCGAGGTCTACCCCGTCGCCATCGCGAAAACCGAGTACCTCGGCGATTCGGAATACGACTTCGACCCGAACGCCGGTATCGACATTTTCTACAATCCCTCGCAGCGGCTGACATTCCAGCTCACGGCGAATCCCGATTTCGCGCAGATCGAGGCGGACCCCTTCGCCTTCAACATCACCCGGTACGAATCGTACTTCGACGAGCGGCGTCCCTTCTTCACCGAGGGAAACGAGATCTTCATGCCGTCGGGACGCGAGCGCAGCTCCGGGTTCTACCAACCGCTGGAGCTGTTCTACTCGCGGCGGATCGGGAAAAAGCTCCCCGACGCGAGCGAGGTGCCGCTCCTCGTCGGAACGAAGACGTTCGGCCGGATAAGCAGTTGGGAGTATGGAGGGTTCCTCGCACTGACGGGCGAAAAGGATTATCTGCTCGATGGCGAGACGCACACCGAACCGCAGGCGCTCTTCGCCTCCGTGCGAATGAAGCGGCAGATCCTCGACAACTCGTCCGTCGGACTGCTCTACGTGGGCAAGAACACCGAAGACGGGCAGACGGGGGTCATCGACATCGACGGGGCCTTCCGCGCTTCGGACTGGCAGCTCGCCTACCAGCTCGCCCGCTCGTACCGGAACTCCGAGGGGGATTTCGCCTCATCGGCCTGCCTCAAGATCGCCAAGGAGCGATGGATAACGGCGATTCGCGGCAGGCATATCGGGAATGATTTCGACATCAACGAAGTGGGATTCGTGCCCTGGAAGGGGACAGCGGAGCTCACCGCGCTCACCGGTCCCGTCTGGTATTTCGACGAGGGGAACCTGAGGCAGCTCCTCATCTACTTCGGCGGCTTATTGAACTACGAGAAGGCCGACGCCTACACCGATCGCGTCGGCTTGCTGGGAATCAATATGCAGTTCCGCAACAACTGGGGGTACGAGGTGAGCTTCCTCCCGGGGAGGGCAAGGGACCTCGAGAATAAGTACGATTTCTACGAGGTCGATTATTCCACATGGTTCAACGTCTCACCGAAGTGGAACGCCAACGTGTCGGGCAGTTTCGCCAGGACATACAACTTCGCCCGCGACTACCTCGGTTTGTTCTCATGGACGGAGACCAGCGTCAGCTGGCGCGCCCTTGACATGCTTAACCTGGGCACGTCTCTCAATCTTTTCGTCGAATGGGATCCGGATAACCGTGTCGAGGACGTCACCTTCAACGCGCGGCCCTATTTCTCACTGACCCCGGTCAACAACCTCAATATGCGCGTGTATGTCGACAACGTCTACGTGCACTCGACCGACAGGGTGGAGCAGGTGATCGGCGGGTTTCTCTTCTCGTACAACTTCCGTCCCAAGAGCTGGATCTACCTCGCCATCAATGAGGTCCGCGACCGGAGCGACGAGTACGACGACCTCGGCGCAATCCTGCCGAACCGGATGCACGCGACCGACCGGGCGATGGTGTTCAAGCTGAAATACCTCTTCTATTTCTGATCAACGACCGGGCAGAACAACCTTGAGGAAATGCAATTATTGCAGTATGGTACAACTGTGGAACAGTCCACCGACAATGGAAACGGGTGCTGCAAGCGGCCCGGCGGCACTGGGCGAGCCGGGTCCCGAACAGGTGAGTGGGAATGCCCTGACCGCATCGGCCTACATGCTTCGCGGCCTCACTGGGTGAATGACGTGGTGCACACGCCGGCCGGCGAAATCCCGCGGATCATGACAATGCTCACCACACGCGACATGCTCGGCACGCTGCGGGTCCGCCTGGGGATCAGGAGAGCCCGTTACAACGTTCCCCCGGGGCTCTATGCCGCCGGCTCCCCCACACCGGATTCACACGTGTTCGTGACGGCCAACTACAAGCCGAGCTTCGATCATCTGCGGTCGCGGCTCGGGGGGCGGGACGCCTGGATCATGGTGCTCGACACTAAGGGCGTCAATGTGTGGTGCTCCGCCGGCAAGGGTACATTCGGCACGGCCGAAGTGATAAACCGGGCCCGCGCGGTCCGACTCGAGAATATCGTCTCTCACCGCACGTTGATTCTCCCCCAGCTCGGCGCCACCGGCGTGAGCGGGCATCGCGTCCGCACATTGAGCGGATGGCGCGTCGTGTTCGGCCCCGTCCGCGCGCAAGATCTGCCGGCCTTTCTCGATGCCGGCATGAAGGCGGCGGCCGAGATGCGCCGCGTGCGGTTCGGTTTCAGGGATCGAGCGGCCTGTATCCCCATCGAGGTCGTTCAACCGGCAAAGTATCTGCTCGCCGCCGCGGCGGTTTTCCTGCTCCTCTCGGGAATCGACGGGGGAGCCTATACAGCAGACGGAATTCGGACTGCGGGCGCGAGAAGCGTGATAATGTTACTCGCGGCGTATCTGGCGGGAACGGTCGTTGTCCCGGCGCTCCTGCCGTGGATTCCGGGGAGGGCGTTTTCTGTAAAGGGAGCCTTGATCGGAGCGATTGCGGTGCTCGGTTTCGCACTGAAAGGCCTGCACGGCCCCGGCATCTTCGACAACGGGATGGAGGCGGGGGGCTGGCTGCTGATCGGCCCCGCCGTCGTGAGCTTTCTGGCAATGAACGTCACCGGCGTGTCCACCTACACCTCGCCCTCCGGCGTGCGCCGGGAAATGCGAATCGCCGTGCCTTCGCAGGTAGCGGCCGCAGCAGCGGGTGTCACCGTATGGATCGTGGGGAGATTGATCTGAGACTCGAAGGATGTGACGATGTTCGGCCTGCGCTACCTGAAAAATGTCGCAACGCTCAAGCTCGATGACCGGAAATGCAACGGGTGCGGGACGTGCCTCGAGGTCTGCCC
>CBFCXB010000383.1:0-3346 GCA_965601905.1 uncultured bacterium
CACGCTCGTCGCCCGCATAGCCGCTAATACGATGGAGCGGTTCTATCCCGGGCTTGGCGCCCGCGGGGTCGATGCATTGACCGCCGTCGGGAGCATTGTCCAGATCATCCTGTGGACCTTCACGGCGCTTCTGATCTTCATCTTCGGCGCGACAATCATCATCAACAAGCTCGTGGGCGAAGGCAAGCGGGACGAGGCCAACCATTTTCTCGGCCAATCGCTCTTCACGACGATATTCCCCGCCGTCGGCATCGCCCTCATTTGGTATGCTTTTGCACCCTTCATATTCAAGACGATACTGGGGACCACACCGGCGGTCACGGCGATCGGCGTTGACTACCTGCGGATCATTTCCCTGTTCGTACCGTTCGTTATCATGAACTTCGTGGCGATCAGCATCGTCCGCGGGGCCGGTGACACGCACCTCTCGATGATCACGAGCCTGCTTGTGAACGGCATCCATCTCGTCCTGGCGGTACTCCTCATCTTCGGCATCTCGATATTCCCCCAGCTCGGCGTCCGTGGCTCGGCACTCGCCGCCGGTATTGGACATACGATCGGCTTCTTTTTCACCTTCAGCGTGATACTCCGCGGCAGGAGCGTTCTCACGTTCAACTGGAGCGATTTCACGACCATCCGAAGGGCAAGCATCGTCAGGGTACTCAAAACAGGCACTCCCATCACGCTCGAGCAGCTCGCCTGGATGAGCGGCATCATCGTCGTTATCGGTTTCAGCAACCGCCTGGGCGCCGCCGCGGCCGCATCCCACATGATCATTCTCACTTACCAGAGACTCCTCTCCATTCTGTACCAGGCGTTTGCAATAGGCGCCCTGACACTCGTAGGGCAGAGTTACGGCGCGAACCAGCATAATCATGCAGGCCACATGACGCGGCAGTTCTTCTGGATCGTGGGAGGCGTGGTCCTCTTCATTTCGATCATCATCTTCTTCAGGGTGCGGTACTTCATCATGCTTTTCACAAGCGATCCCGAGGTTCTGCGTTTATGCGCCGGAGTGCTCAAGATAGCCGCGTTCGTGCAGGTGCCGAAGGCGCTGTCGTTCGTTTACTCATACAGCCTGCGCGGCGTCGGTGAGAATCGTTACCCGATGTACCTCGCCGTGATCGGCGTGTTGCTCTTCGAGGTGGCGCTGGGTTTCAATCTCGCGTTTACGTTCGGTCTGTCCCTCGCCGGGCTGTGGATCGCGCTCGGCGTCGACGAGGTATTCAAGGTTACAATGTCGATGAAGCGTTTTCACCGGCGCATCACGCAACTTACCACATGATGATGGAGATCGGGAATGAAGGGTCGTTTCATTACATTCGAGGGTATAGAGGGATCGGGTAAATCGACGGTGGCCAAGGCGTTTCATGAAGCGCTGGAGCGGGCGCATCACCCGGTGCTGCTGGCGCGGGAACCGGGAGGTACCAAGCTGTCGGAGGATATCAGGGAGCTTCTCCTCGATCCGGATCGGTGTGACCTCAAACCCGAGACGGAGTTGCTCCTGTACCTGGCGAGCAGGGCCCAGCTGGTTCGGCAGGTGATCGTTCCCGCCCTCGGGGGGGGCACGAACGTTGTCTGTGATCGGTTCATGGATGCCTCTGTCGCGTACCAGGGATGGGCACGGGGGCTGGGGGAGAATCTGGTGGAGCGCCTCAACGCCTTCGCCGTCGGCGAAACCGTACCGGATGTAACATACCTGCTCGATCTCACGGTCGATGAAGGTTTCCGCCGGGGTCCCGAGCACCGCGAGGACGAGGGCGTACGGCAGAAGGATCGCCTCGAGCGCGAGGATCGCCCCTTCCACGAACGGGTCCGTGAAGGGTATCTCCGTCTCGCGGGACGGGAACGTGAACGATTCGTCGTGGTTGACGCTTCACTCCCGTTCGATGACGTTGTAACACGGATAATCCGGAACTTCGAGAAGCGTTTCGACGTATCTATTCTATAATATGGAAAGGATTTGATTCGCCGTTTCCATAGTTACTATATTACAGAGGCACGGCGAATCGTATCGACCGGGACGAAATGAGGCACGATTTATGTAACGATCGGCAACCGTGCATAAAAACCGATGCAAGTTCGAATGGAGATGTGGAGGTCTATGTTGAAGTCGAAAAAAAGATTGCTGGTTTTATTGATAATCCTCACCACTGTTGCGGCCGTTTCCCTGTATGTCTGGGCCGAGGACAAGAAGAAGGAGAATCCCCTCCCCGAGCTTGAACGTTTCAACGAAGTGCTCATCAAGATCAAAGATTATTACGTGGATGAGAAGAGCTACAGCGAGTTGATGGATGCGGCGATCCATGGAATGCTGAAGGAACTCGATCCGCATTCGATCTACCTGAGCAAGCATCAGTACGAGAACCTGCTGATCGATACGAAGGGCGAATTCGGTGGTCTGGGCATCCAGATTTCAGTGAGGGACAATTATCCGACGGTGATCTCCCCGATTGAGGATACTCCCGCCTACCGGCTCGGCATTCAGGGTGGGGACCAGATCATCGAGATAGAGGGTGAATCGACGAAGGGATGGATCAGCGAGCAGGCCGTCTCGAAGCTCAGGGGGAGGCCCGGCACCCAGGTAAACATCACTATAGGCCGCGAGGGCTTGGAGGATTCCCTCCATTACACGATAACCCGTGAGGTCATACAGGTGCCGAGCATCCCGTACAGTGACATTGTCGGAGATGTGGGATATGTTCGGATTGCGCGATTTTCGGAGGATACCGCGCATGAACTCAACGAGATACTGAACGAATTCGAGAATCGGGTCATGGACGGTCTCGTCCTGGACCTCAGATGGAATCCCGGGGGCCTGCTCACCGCGGCCCGAGATGTTTCGGACCTTTTTCTCGACGAGAAGAAGCTGATCGTCTACACCGAGAGCCGGATCCAGGAGCACCAGCAGAAATATTACTCAAACCAGAGCATCTATCACGGCGGTTACCCAATCGTTGTCCTCGTCAACGGTGCGAGTGCTTCGGCATCCGAGATCGTGGCCGGCGCCCTGCAGGATTGGGATCGCGCGGTGATCGTGGGGCAGACGACGTTTGGCAAGGGATCGGTGCAGACCGTGTTCCGCGTTGGTGAATCGGCCGCCCTGAAGCTCACGACCCAGAAGTACTTCACGCCGAGCGGCCGCAGCATCCACCGGGACGAGGTCGCCGAGGAGCCGGAGCAGCCGGAGATCACGGACAAGGAGCTCATGGAAGAGTATCGTACGGAGAACGGGCGCATCGTGTACGGCGGGGGAGGCATTACCCCCGACTGGAAACTCGAACTGCCCGAGTACACGGAACTGCAGCGGCGCCTCGATCGGAAGGGCATCTTCTTCTCGTTCGCC
>CBFCXB010000384.1:0-3330 GCA_965601905.1 uncultured bacterium
CGCCGGCGGCCGCAAAGGCGAGCGCCGCCACGATGCAGAAGATGCCCCAGAGGAGCGTCAGCACCTTCGATACGATGAGGTAGTGGCGCTCAGAGGCCGCCGGCCGCACGTAGACCGCGTAGAAGTCGTTCATCGTCACCGCACTGAGCGAGTTGATCGCCGAGTCGAGGCTCGACATCAGCGCGGAGAGGATTCCGACAAAGACGAGTCCGACGAGCCCCGGAGGAAAGTAGGCGAGGACGAACATCGGCACCATCCGGTCGGGATCGCGCCCGAGTGTCTCGGTGACGGCCGCGGTCTGCATCCCGAGGTTTTTTGCGAGAAGCGTGAGCTGCGACGGGCCGGCGAAGACCGCCCCCACGAAGACGCCCATCAGGCAGTAGAGAATGACGACGGGGAAGCGGCCGAAGACATTGAACAGGAGTGATTTTCGAACACCGCCGGGCTCACCTACGGAGAGCTCCCGCTGCACCTGGCTCTGGTCGCACCCGTAGTAGGAGGCGTAGAGGAAGATCCCCCCGATCGCCATCGGCCAGAATCCGTAGGCGCCCTCCGGGGTCGTGCCCCAGTGTTTGAAGTCGAGAATGGTGAGCCGATCGGGGGACAGCGCTTGCCACGCGGCGTTCCACCCGACGAGACGGAGCGCCACGGCGCCGCAGGCGACGATGCCGACGAGGATGATGAACATCTGGATCACATCACTCAGGATGACGGCCCTGAGGCCGCCGAGCGCGTCGTAGACGATCGTGACGGCGCCGATGATGATGATCGCCTGCGCTGTTGTGATAGGCAGTGCCGTCGAGAGGATCAGCCCGCCGGCGAGAACGGCGACGGCCGTGGCGAGGCCGCGCCCGAGCTGGAACAGGATACTGACCAGGGCGCGCGTCCGCCGATCGAAGCGCCGTTCTAGATACTCGTAGATGCTGATGTACCCGCCGCGGTGGAGGACCGGGATTATATATATAATGACAATGAGGAGACCGAGCGGCACGCCGAGTTCGTAGCAGAGCCACTTCATGCCGCCGCCGCGCTTCAGGGCGACAAATGCCGGCGCCGAGACGAAGCTGATGGCGCTCAGCTGCGTGGCCATCGTCGAGAATCCCGAGTGCCACCACGGGGTGCGCCGGCCCGCGAGGTAGTAGTCCCGTTGGTCGCGCTGCCTGCGGCCCAGCACGATCGCCAGCGCGATCATACCGGCGAGGTAGATCGCGATCACTGTCCAGTCGAGAACGGTCATTGTTCCAGTTTCTCGAGCTGTTTCGGAATGCTCTCCCTGAGGCGCTCGTACCGTTTGTTCTCTTCGGTGTGCTCATCGAGCATCTCGAGTGCTTTCCGGTAGAGCTCGACGGCTTTTGCCTTGTTCCCGGCAGTCATGAACGCTTCGGCAAGGCTGTCGTAGACATTCGCCGACGTCGGGTAGAACTCCACATTGAGTTGGAGTAGAGCGATGGCTGTTTCGTACTCGTGCGCCCCGAGCATCTCGTACCCGATCCGGTTCAGGTTCCCCTCCGAGATATCGGGATTTTCGGGTGATTTCTTTTTGAGATCCCGGTATTTCGATATCAGATCCTCGACTGTTGCGAATTCCTCGGGCAGGTAATTCTTCCACTGGTACGTTGCCGCGATGCTCCGCACGATCTCCCGGCAGATGGCGTTGCCGTTGTCCGAGTTCGTCATGACGGCGGCGCCGTACCTTCCGTCGACGCTCGCGACGAGGAAGCACTTGAATCCCGTATTGCCGCCCGAGTGTGCGAAGTAGACGGTGCCGTTTCGATCATCCACGAACATCCCCATTCCCACGGGGCCGGGGGGATTCGGAGTGACCATCATTTTAGCCGCATCGGTGGAGAGTATTTTGTTCGACTCGCCCCGCAGCGATTTCTGTATCTCGATCGCGAAGCACGCGAGATCCGCCGGCGTCGTCCAGAGCCCGCAGCAGGTCGAGCCCGTGTCGAGGTACCAGTGTCCCCGCAGCGGCGAGCCGTCGGCCCGGTGTCCCGATGAGGTCTTCGCGAGCAGCGCCTCCGGAAGCGGTTTCCGGAACGTGGAATGATCCATGTCGAGCGGCTCGAACACCAGCTCGTACGTCAACTCGTGGAGCGGCCTGCCCGTCACATCCTCCAGAAGGAGCTGGAGCACGGTGTACCCACCGCCGGAATACCGGTACGTGCTTCCCGGCACCAGATCGACGCGAATAGGGTCGTTATTGGATGGCTCTTTTCCATCCAGAACCTGGAATATGTTCGGTACCGGCTCCCCCTCGGCGTAGCCGCGGAATCCCGGTACGGTGAGGCCGGCGGTATGCGAGAGGAGGCGGCGTATGGTGACCTTCTCATCGCGGGTGAACTCGTTTTCCGGCACCTTCCAGGAGCGGAGCTTCTCGTTAACGTCGTCGTCGAGATCGAGCACACCCTTCTCGACGAAATGGAGGGCTACCATGGCGGCGACCGGCTTGCTGATCGATGCGGCCTGGAAGAGGGTCTCATCGGTCACCGGTGTCTTGGCTACGGCGTCCGTCACGCCGTACGCCCTGACCCATTCGATCTCGTAGTTGTTGAACACCGCGATGGCGAGCCCCGGCACGTCGAGCTGCTCCATTCGATCATGGATATTCCAGACGGGACCGTCCTTGATCCGTATCGAGGGGGTGAGGCTGTTCTCGATCCGTTCGATCCGCACGGCGAGGCGCTCATCGGCGCGGGCCTCTGTTGTCTTCGTGCCCTGCGCTGTGGGGTCGGCCGCCGCGGCGTGATCGGCTGTTGCGGCAGGGCCGGCCGCCGCGGCGGCTCCGGCCATTACGGCGAGAATGGTGACGAGAACGATCATTCGTTTCATGCGAGACCTCCTAATATAAACCCGGCCGGGACCGGACATGCCCGTGTGACCGTATACAATAATATATACGCATTATTATGCAGCTGAGTTGTGCCGGGATGAGTGTATTACATACAAGAAATACGATCAATGGCAAGTGAATGGCGGTTGGATTGTTTTTGGATTATTTTTCCCATTGATAATTTTCAAGTCCATGATATAATTTGAATTGATAAGCGCAATGTTTACCTAAGGGGCTAATCATGAAAGTTGCAAGTTGGCTCTTGGCGGTTCTGATAATTATATCCGCTGCAGCACCTTTGATGTCGAACGACCGATTCGGCAATCTACAAACCTACTACATCGGGTATGTTCATGATCTGGCGTTTTATGGCACGTGTTGTACTTTGGGCCCCATCAGATTCGGAGATTTCAACAACGACGACATCGTCGATCTGCTTGTCATCAATGAAAATGATTCGACGCTTTTTTCGATACTCTATGGAGTTGGTGATG
>CBFCXB010000385.1:0-3315 GCA_965601905.1 uncultured bacterium
CTCATTCTCGAAGACACTCTCCATTACCGGCTGGCGCATAGGATTCGCGATCGGTTCTCCGGATGTCGTCTCGGCGCTCGCGACGGTGAAAGCAAACCTCGATTCGGGTGTCTTCGGTGCAGTGCAGGAGGCTGTCGCCGACGTGTGTGAGAACCACTTCGAGTCAATTACATCCCGCGTGCGGGCTGCGTACCGGGAGCGGCGCGATGAGCTCGTAGGGAGCCTCGAACGATCGGGTCTCTCCTTCACCATTCCCGATGGCACATTCTATTTCTGGATACGTACACCGCGCGGTCAAGGCTCGATCCCGTTCTGTAGGCGGCTGCTCGAGGAAACGGGAATTGTCGCAACGCCGGGGGTGGGTTTCGGTGATCACGGCGAAGGGTTCTTCAGGCTTTCTATAACGACGGATATCGATACGATCCGCACCGCGGGGAAGCGGCTCGAGGCACGCTCGGTCTGATTCGGCACTGCGAGAGGGAGGTATTCCGTGCTCGAGGAAAAAATCGTTCTCAGGGGGATCACCGTCTTTGGTTACTACGGGGTCTCTCCGCTGGAGCGGGAGATCGGCCAGAAGCTCGAGATCGACGTCGAATTCCACCACGATTTCACAAAGGCCTGCATAACCGATGCGCTGGAGGACACGGTGAACTACGAGCGTGTGTATGCAAAGGTCATGGAGACGGTGGAGAGAAATCGCTTCAATCTTCTGGAGACCCTCGCAGATGCGATATGCCAGGGGATTCTCGAGAGCTTTCCTGTGTGCTCGGCAAAGGTAATGATTCGGAAAATGAACGTTCCGTTTCCGAACAATCTTTCGCACATCGAAGTAGTGGTCGAGCGTCGTGCCTGAAAATGCGGCAAGCAGAGTTGTTCTCTCGCTCGGATCCAATAGCGGACGCCGGGAAGAAATGATACTCGCCGCGCTCCACGCGCTCGATCATGAGCGGGGGATTGCGCTGGTGAGCGCGAGCGCCCTGTACGAGACGGAACCGGTCGGGGAAGGATTCGGTGGGGATTTCATCAATGCCGTATGCATCGTCGATACGTACCTGGAGGCCCGCCCGCTGCTCGAGGCATGCAAGGATATCGAACGCGCGTTCGGCCGCTCCATGGACGGAGATTCGAGAGACCGCCCGCTCGATATTGATATAATCGTATACGCGGATCGCACGATCAACCAGAAGGGACTTGTCATACCGCACCGGGCGTTCCATGAACGCCTGTTCGTTCTCGATCCGCTCTGTGAGATCGCACCGGATGTGGCCGTCCCCCCCGATGGTATGACGGCCCGGGAGATCCGCGCCGCCTTTCGCGCGAACCAGCGTGTACGGTTGGTCTCGAACCGATGCTGTATCGATTAAACCGATTGAATTGTAAACATTTATATTGATATTGACAGGCAGCGTATTTTCCACTACCGTAAACGGCATGGAAGCGCTGAAAAGCAGGTTATTGGCGAGCGGCATCAGATATATCGCCGTTGAAGGGAATATCGGGGCCGGCAAGACAACGCTTGCGCGGTTGATCTCCGAGGCGACCGAAGCTCGTCTCTTTCTCGAGGAGGTCGACGACAATCCGTTCATAGAGAAATTCTACGAGAACATGCAGAACTACTCCTTCCAGGCGCAGATATTCTTTCTTCTCAACCGATACCGGCAGCAACTGACGATCGCGCAGCAGGATCTGTTCAACGATCTGATCGCGGCCGATTACCTCTTTGCCAAGGATTCGATATACGCCCACGCGGTGCTGGGGGATGAAGAGCTTATCCTCTACAACAGGCTTCACGGTCTCCTGGAGGCGAAGATCATTCGTCCCGATCTCGCCATATATCTCCAGGCCAACCCGGAAGTGCTGCTACACCGCATCAAAAAGCGCGGTCGAAGCTTCGAGCGGGCGATTACGGAGGAGTATCTGTGCACCCTCAACGAGGCGTTCAACCATTTCTTCTTCCATTACAACGATTCGCCGCTCCTCATCGTCAATACGGACAGGCTGGATTTCGCCGTGCACCGCGAACATTTCGAGGATCTTATCTCGCGCATCACCGAGAAGTTCGAGGGAACCCGTTACTATGTACCTTCATTGGAGATAGAACCGTTGTGAAGAAAAAGATTACGAAGAATACCATTATGGACATGAAGCGGCGGGGTGAGAAGATCGCATCGCTCACGGCGTACGATTATCTCGCTACCTGTATCATCGACGACTGCGGCGTCGATCTCATACTCGTCGGGGATTCGCTCGGAATGGTCATCATGGGATACGACAACACGCTGCCGGTCACTATGGAGGAGGTCATCCACCACCTCAAGGCGGTGGTTCGTGCGAAACCCCGGGCGATGGTGGCGGGCGATCTTCCCTTCATGTCGTACCAGGCGAGTGTCGAGGATGCGGTGCGGAATGCGGGCAGGCTTGTCAAGGAAGGGAGCGCCGAGAGTGTCAAACTCGAGGGAGGCGAGCGGTACGTTCCGGTGATCGAGGCGATCGTGCAGGCTTCCATTCCCGTGATCGGGCATCTCGGTTTAACGCCGCAATCTCTCCACCAGTTCGGGGGGTACGTCGTACAGGGCAAGGACGAGTCATCGGCCGAGCTGATGATACGAGATGCACGGAGTCTCGAGCGAGCCGGCTGCTTCGCCATAGTGCTCGAGTGCATTCCATGGCGGCTTGCAGAGCGTATCACCTCTGAGGTTTCCATCCCGACGATCGGTATCGGCGCGGGCCCGCACTGTGACGGCCAGGTGCTTGTTCTGCAGGATATGCTGGGCATACACGTGCATCCGCTGCCGCGATTCGTCAAGAAATATGACGAGATCGGTGAGAGGATGCGCAGAGCCACCTCGAACTATATCAAGGAAGTCAAGGAGGGTGGTTTTCCCGGGCTCGAACACAGTTACACGGCCGGGGGAAACGCCGGGCGCACAGATTCGAAAAGGGACACCGGTGAAAACGGTAAAGACGCCGATGGCGGTACGTGAGCATCTATCGCGCGCGCGATCGTCCGGTTCACGTATCGGATTAGTGCCGACGATGGGTGTGCTCCATGAGGGACATGCGAGTCTCGTACGGATGGCCCGGGAGCGAACCGACTATGTCGTCGTATCGATATTCATCAATCCGAAACAGTTCGGTCCCCGTGAGGATTTGGCACGTTATCCCCGGGACGAAAAGCGTGATGCGGAGGTTCTGGAGGCGCTGGGATGCGATCTCCTCTTTGCTCCGTCCGATCGGGACATCTACTCGCCGATGGATCGGACGCGGATCGGCGTTGCGGGACTGTCCGACGTTCTCTGCGGTATCTCACGACCG
>CBFCXB010000386.1:0-3281 GCA_965601905.1 uncultured bacterium
AAAAGTGGGAATGGAACTCGGCTCCAATACACCGGTGATCGGCTGCGCCGACTGCGATCTGGGGCAAGCCGTCGAGAACTCCGTATCGGGCGCCTTCTGGGCCGCGGGGCAGAACTGCATCGGCGTGCAGCGGATCTACATCGAGAAACCGATCTACGCCGAGTTCGAGAAGCGCTTCGTGGAGCGGACGCAGCGGTACAAGGTCGGCCCGAAGCTCGAAGAGGACACCGACATGGGCCCGATGATCGCCGAGGGCGAGGCGAAGCGGATCGAGAAGTGGGTCGCGGAGGCGGTGAAGAAGGGCGCCCGCGTGCTCACCGGCGGAACGCGCAGCGGCGCCGTCTACGATCCGACCGTACTGGCCGATGTGTCGCCTGGATGCACACTCGACGTGGATGAGGTCTTCGCCCCCACGGTTAATCTCTATCCGTTCGAGACGCTCGATGAGGCGATCGAAAAGGCGAACGCGTTGAACTACGGCCTCCACGCCGGCATCTTCACGCAGGACATAGGCAAGGCGTTCAGGGCGATCCACGAGCTCGACGTCGGCGGCGTGATCGTCAACGACTCGTCCGATTACCGGATCGATATGATGCCGTTCGGCGGCGTAAAGCACAGCGGCCTCGGGCGCGAGGGGATCAAGTTCGCCCTCCAGGAGATGACCGAGCCGCGGGTGGTGTGCTTCAACCTGTAATGACCTGGAGGGTGCGAACGCGAATCCTTTTGAATACATAGATTCATTCGGCTCGGATTGATTGTTCGGGCGAACGCATTTCGATAATGAGGCGCGGCGCATGCCGCTTCACTGCCTATAGAGATCACAGCGCAACTATCTATTGCGATTATTAAAGATCCCCATAACGCCTGCTATGACCAGTGCAGCGCCTGTTATGGTCCACCCGGTCACATTCTCTCCAAGGATCAACCAGCCCAGGAACACGGCTATCACCGGGTTTACATACGAATAGGTCATGACGATCCGGTACGGCAAGAGACGTAACGTCGTCATGTACGAGGTGAATGAGATCACCGAGCCAAACACCACCAGGTATCCCCATGCCATCCATGCTTCCTGCGACGGCGTGGGCAGCGGCTCCCGCCGCAGGAGAGCGAAGACGAAGAGCCCCACGCCGCCCATCAGCTGCTGCCATCCTGACAATGCGCGGCTGCTGAGCTCGAGCTTTCGTCTTTGCAGCCAGATGGACCCGGCCGCCCAGGAGAGCGGCGCGAAGAGAAGGGCGGCGACGGAAAGGACGTCGGCTGTGGTTCCCTGGCTAAGAACAGGCCAGGAGAGAACGCCGACACCGAGAAATCCGAGCAGAATCGAGCCGATCATGCGCCATCCGGGGAAGCGCCTGTCTGCTACGCTCGTGATGCATTCGCCCCATATCGGCATTGCCGCCACAAGCAATGCCGCCAGTCCCGAGGACGCCCGCATCTCCGCCCAGTTGACAAGCCCGTTGCCGCCGACCCACAGCATGGCGCCGGTACCGGCAAGAATGGCAAGCTCGCCGCGGGAAAGCCGTATCCTCTCGCCGCGCAACCGTGCCCATCCCAGCAGTATTGCCGAAGCCACGAAAACACGCATCATCGCCATGGTGAACGGCGGGAATCCGGCCCCTTCCCTCACCGCTACACGAATTGCCAGGTAGGTACTTCCCCATACGAGATATACCACCGACAGATGCGCCAATCCCGCTCGGTCGAGCTTTTCTCTATCTATCATCTCATCCGTTCCTACCGTTCGGTCATGCGTGCAACATATCCTACAATATTTAGGAGTGTTTGTCCTGCTGTATGCAGGGCAGCCCGGTACTATATGCTTTACTTAGGGAATCAGTCTCAATTATACTCGCTCCTCGCAGTTCGGAGGGATCATGAAGATACTTGATGAGACGATTACCGTCGATGAATTGAGAAGAATCGCCTCGGCCACGTTCGGCGATCTGGTAAAAGCGGTCGTCGATGTACGACTCGGCCTGGTTGCCATCGACGCCGAGTTGCACGCCGATCTGGAAGCGCTCCTCATCGAGAACGGATCGCAACAGCATAATCTTTGGGGCTTCAATTTCTATCCGGACCTGGAGGGGGATGATTTCATCGAGTTCGATTCCATGATCAACATGCGTCCCTCATGTGGGAACATGAGCAGGGGTGTGGAGGATGAGAAGATCCGCGACAAGATCATCGGCATAGTGGACAAATGGGTGACGGGATGAATATTCAACATAAAGGGCTTGCCGCGGGCAGATGGAAGGAGCTGTCTTTTTCCGAGCAGATGGCCAACATCGGCAGCGAGGTGAGCCGGGCGTTGAACCGGCAGAACAAAGGCACTGCGGAACATTGTCAAAGGGCCGTGGTAAGGTCGCTCGAACTGCTCGATCTCAGTCTCGCGTGCGCGAAGTCGTTTCCGCGGCTCAAAGAGCTGGCCCGCCTGCGTGAAGCCGTTGTCGATTACTTTTACGGAACGAACCAATTTTCCTCGTCCGAAATCCTGTGGCGAAAATACTTCGACCATTTCAATTATGCCGCCCGGAAATAATTAATTTACCGTAATATATTTTAGTATCGCCAGTGCAGCCAAACGGCTATACGACGCTATAATATTATTTTCTGGGGTGCGCTGTCTTACAAACAGGGCGTCCCAAGGGCGATAAATGCCTCAGGAACTGGTTTCTATCGTATAATTCAACTCTTACGGGATAATTGAACTGGGGAATTATCGGTTGAATATGGCGGGGGTAGCTGATGGGCACCACTATTCGAGTTGGATTTCTCTCATTATTATAGATCGGTTTTAAAGTGGGAAGATAACGCTGTTAAAATTTCTTTCTGAATAAGTTTTATGATATACTATGAGTGTGAAAGGAGAAAACATCTCTTAAAATCGGCTCAAGAAAGTCCACTTTCGTTTGGCGATGTACAATTACAGGGCGATGGAATTTTCGGGAGGCAAGGGCTCTCGGGATGCACAGCCCAGAAGACGCGAGGTAGATATGAAAGATATGAAGCGAAATGAGGAGCGAGATGAGGCCCGGGATACGAAGCGAGATAAGGCCAGGGACGCGGAGCGGGATGAGGCCCGGGATATGGAGCGGAACGAAACCTGGGATGAGGGGCGAGACGAGGCCAGTGATGAAGAGTGGGATGACACCATGTACCCTGGGCGGGATGAGATCCGGGATGAGGAGCGAGATGAGGCTCGGGATGTGGAGCGGGATGAGGAGCGGGATGAGATCCGGGATGAGGAGCGAGATGAGGCTCGGGATGTGGAGCGGGAT
>CBFCXB010000387.1:0-3265 GCA_965601905.1 uncultured bacterium
AGGCCCTCAAGAAGAAGGCCGAAACCGTCTTCAAGCGGGCCGGGCGCGTGGGGGGCATCGACCTGCCTCTGCAGTGGCCGGCGGTTGAACGATCATCGGAGCGTGTCGTGCGCCCCTCAGGGCCGCTCATCGCGCTCGTACCGGGCGAGCCGGTCGAGGCTGCCGGGAGCGGCGGATTCTACCGGGTTCTTACCGGTGCCGAGACGATCTGGCAGGATGCGCCGGCATTTCATAGTGAGTACCTCGAGGCGCTGGCGAACCCATTTCAACCCGAAGCGGCCGGGCTTGCGCCGCTTCTCGTGTTGAAAAACCTCCGTACCGAGGAGGTCTGCTACCTCGATCTCGAGACGACCGGTCTTTCGATGGCGCCTCTCTTTCTCGTCGGGCTGATGTACACCGAGGGGGAGCGTCTCGTGGTCGACCAACTCTTCGCACGCGATTACACCGAGGAGCCGGCAGTGCTCGAGTTTATCAGTTTGTTCCTGGGGCGATTCAAGGCACTCGTCACATTCAACGGTATCCGGTTCGACGTGCCGTTTCTTCACGAGCGGATGACGATCACGGGGGTCGAGTTCGCCGAGCCCGGTATTCATGTCGACCTGTTGCCGATCGCGCGCAAGGTATTGAGGAAAAGAACGCCCAATCACAAGCTCCAGACGCTCGAGAGCTTCCTCTGCCGGCGTAAGCGGATCGGGGATGTGCCGGGGGGCGAGATCCCCGATGTCTACCACGAGTTCGTGCGGACGGGGGATGCGGCCGATATCGCCGCCGTTTTCCATCACAACCGCCTCGATCTCTTGACGATGCTGCAGCTCGTGACGATTTTTCTCACGAATACAGACGAAACATAAGGAGCGACCGTGGACGTAAATAAATTTCTCAAACGCATCGAGAGCGCTGATTTCTTCAAGGACCAGATCGTCCACAAGCACACCATCCCCACGCGAAAGGCCCGCTTCGCCCCGATCAAGACCCCGCTTCCGGGACCGCTGGAGGATGTATTGCGACGCACGGGGATCGAGAAGCTCTATTCGCATCAGGTCGATGCCGTCGAGGCGCTTCGCGAGGGTCGGAGCGTCGTCATCGTCACATCGACCGCGAGCGGAAAGACGCTCTGCTATAATATCCCCGTGCTGGAGAGCCTCCTCGAAAACCCCGAGAGCCGCGCGTTGTATCTTTTTCCGACCAAGGCGCTCGCGCAGGACCAGCTACGCGTGCTCCGCCGGTACAGCGAGGAGGGGCTGCAATTCGAGGCGGGAACATACGACGGCGACACCCCGCCGGCGCTCCGGCGCAAGCTCCGCGACAGCGCGCGGGTCGTTCTCACCAATCCCGACATGCTCCATTCCGGTATCATGCCGAATCACGCGAAGTGGGCGACATTTTTCTCGCGTCTCCGATTCGTCGTGATCGACGAGATACACACGTACCGGGGAATATTCGGTTCGCACGTTGCGAACGTGATGCGGCGGCTGTCGCGGATCTGCGGGCATTACGGCGCGAAGCCGGCTTTCGCCGCCTCGTCGGCCACCATCGCGAATCCCGGTGAACATGCCGCCAAGCTCCTCGGGCGGAAGATGAAGGTCGTGGCGAGGGACGGCTCGCCGCGGGGGAGGAAACAATTTTTATTCTGGAATCCGCCGACGATCGACGTGCAGGAGATGGAGCGGCGCAGCTCCAATATCGAGGCGGCCGAGCTCGTGACCAAACTCGTCCAGGACAATGTGCAGACGATCGCCTTCGTGCGGGCGCGCGTCGTGAGCGAGGTAATCACCCGGTACACGCGCGAGAGGCTCGGCGAGCGCCGTGCCTCGATGAGCGATGCGGTTCACCCGTACCGCGGCGGGTACCTTCCCGAGGAGCGCCGGGCGATCGAGCAGCGGCTCTTCAGCGGCGACCTCAAGGCCGTCATCAGCACCAATGCGCTGGAGCTCGGGATCGACGTCGGTGCGCTCCATGCATCGATCATCGTGGGGTACCCGGGGAGCATCGCCTCTACGTGGCAGCAGGCCGGCCGGGCGGGGCGGGGGAGCGAGGAGGCGCTGATTATTTTTATACCGCACAATAGCCCGCTCGACCAGTACCTCGCAAGTCATCCCGACTACTTCTTCGGGCGCTCGCCGGAGAACGCGATTATAGATCCTGAAAACCCGCATATCCTTCTGGGGCACATGAGGGCCGCCGCGTTCGAGCTTCCCCTCGGAGCAAAGGAGGTCGGGGGTATGGGCGAGTACGCCGTCTCGATCGCCGGACTCCTCGAGGAGGAGCGCGAACTGAACTTTGTCAAGGGAAAGTGGTTCTGGCGCGGGCACGGCTATCCGAGCGCCGATGTCAACCTCCGGAATATTTCACCCAACGTCTATACCATCATAGACGAGTCGGCGGGCAGTGTTGTGATCGGCACGATCGATGAGGCGAGTGCGTTCCAGCAGGTGCACCCCCAGGCAATCTACCTCCACGAGGCGGAGACCTACTTCGTGCGGGATCTCGATACGGATAAAAGAATCGCGTTCATCGAGAAGACCAATGTCGATTACTATACCCAATCGATTACCGAAGTGCAGGTCAAGGTCGACCGCGAGGAGAAGGGCACGAAATGGCGGATGAGCGAGATTTGTTACGGTGACGTGTCGGTAACATCACTGACCTTCATGTTCAGAAAGATCAAATTCGGGAGCCGCGACTCGATCGGGTACGGGAAGTGCGATCTCCCCGCGCAGGTCCTGGAGACGGTGGGACTCTGGATCGTACCGCCGCCGGAGACGCTTTCTCTGGTTCGAAAATGGGGCCGCGTGCCGGGTGAAGGGCTCCTCGGCCTTTCCAATATCCTGCGCGAGGTGGTACCGCTCTTTGTCATGTGCGACCCGCTCGATATCGGAACGACGGTCAATTCACGGTCCACCGGCGGTCCCGCCGTGTATATATAGGATAAATATCCCGGGGGTCTCGGCTTCTCGCTCAAGGCGTACGATCTTATCGAAGAGATCATGACGGCGGCCTTGGAGCTGATCGAAACCTGTTCGTGCACGGGCGGCTGCCCCTCATGCGTCGGCTCACCGATACCGCCCTTCTCGCAGCTCGATCCCGACACGGGCGCGAGGGGGATGATCCCCGACAAGGAAGCTGCCCTTGTGATACTACACAGTTTACTTGAGCGAGACCCGTACAAGCCGCCGCCGCCACAGCGCCGCCGTGGAGAGGAGCCGGTGGAGCGGCCGACGGGAAAGCCTCTCCCGATCGAGCTGGTGGGGAAACTACGCGTGGT
>CBFCXB010000388.1:0-3261 GCA_965601905.1 uncultured bacterium
TCTGCTCGAACGGGAATCGAGCCTCGAAGAGTTGATCGCACATGCCCGCATGGCGCGGTTCAGCACTTACGAGGCGTGCAAGAACCTGCTCGAAAAGGGACTCTTCGAGATCGCCACCGTACCTGCTCCGCCCGAGGAGGAAACGCAGGAGGAACTCGCCGAGGACCGCACGAAACGGAGAAAGCGGTTCGCCCCCGCCTTTGCAGCGGTATGTCTCCTCCTTGTCAGTTTCGCCGTCGGTGAATATGCCATACCGTTTCTCTCACCGCCCGGATGGAGCGCCCGTTCGCGCACGGCGACCCGCCCCGCTCACGGTGAACGATCGCTCGCCGGCTCACTCGACGAACTTGCCCTCCGCCAGACCGAGGCGTCGCTGCGGGAAGGACTCGAACAGTACTTCGCCGCGAAGGGATCGTATCCGTTCACGCTCGATGTGCTCGTGGTGCGTTCGTTCGTGCCGGAAAAAGTGGTCGAGGGGGCAGAGCAGAGTAATCTCCTTTACCGCCTCGGGCAGAATGGCATGTCATATTCACTGGCGAGGGATTGAGATCGAACCCGGCACCGAGCGGCGCTGCCGTCCATTATACATTCGATGGCGCGGACGTTTCGCGCCTCGCCATCGAATTCCGGCTGCAGCGGCCAGCATCTCGCTGCCGCTGAGCCGCAAATACGCGTCCCGCCCTGCGGGAGGCTCGACTGACCCATTCTTCACCGATGCACGCGAGAGGTCCCGCTCCCTTTCAGCAGAGGTGTCAACACCGCCACGGCGTTTATCGCCCTCCCCTTGAGATCCTCGCACCAGAACATCCTTCCCCGCCCGAGCTTGATCCGGATGGTGGCTGCCGTATCAATGACATACACCCCTTCCCTGCGAAGGTTGTATGGCTCGATCCGTCGGTTCGGGCTCGACGGGTACATCGTGAACGCCGCACGGTATCCGGCCCTGGCCGCCTCCCGCGCGATGGAAGGCGCCGTCAGGCCGAACGGGTAGGAGAGAGCGCGCACCGGCGAACCTACTTGCTCCTCGATGGTCCGCTTGGAACGGACGAGTTCCGTGCGCACCACCTCCGCCATAAGGCGTCTCATATCGCGGTGCGTGCATGTGTGCGAACCGAACGTGAATCCGCGCCCGGCAAGCTCCCGTATCTCGCCCCAGTCGAGGTGCCGGAATCTTCTTCCGGGCAATCGCAATTCCCATTCAGTCTCGCGACCGGCGAAATCGCTGACGAGAAAAAGAAGCGCGGGTATACCGCGCTCCTCGAGAACCGGCGCTGCATCGGTGAGCAGTTCCCGGTATCCGTCATCGAACGTGAGCAGGACCTCGCGGGCGGATCCCCCACGTTTCCCTCTGAGCGTATCAATGAAGGTCTCCTCGTCGATGAATAGGTAACCGGCTTCGAGCAGCGCATCGAGCTGGGCGGCGAACCGGGCGGGCGTCACCCACGTTCCACCGAATTCGAACGACGTGATCTTGTGATAGGCGAGAACGGAGGGGAATCTCTCTGGCGGGTATCCCCAGCGAATCCGCCAGATGATGTGGAGTGCCGCCGCGACGGCCGCGATAGAGAGTGCCCCGATCAGCAGATACATGATTCCCCGTGAGATCCGCTGCGCGATCGCGCGTGTTTCACGATACCCATTCGATGGTGCGGACGCTTCGCGCCGCGCCATCGCATTACGGCTGCAGCGGCCAGCATCGCGCTGCCGCTGAGCCGCAATTCAGCCGGTGTGACCGAACCCTCCCGGTCCACGCGCTGTTGGGTCGAGCTCGGCCAGCTCCACCAGGGTGACCTCCGGCACACGGGCGAAGACGAGTTGGGCGATGCGGTCGCCGCGCCGCACCACGTGGTCAGCTTCACCGAAGTTGAACAGTATCACCTTGACTTCGCCGCGATAATCGCTGTCGATCGTGCCCGGGCCGTTGAGAAGGCCGATACCCTTCTTGAGGGCGAGTCCGCTCCTCGGGCGAACCTGCGCCTCGTAACCGGCCGGAATCGACAGCTCGAAACCGGCCGGCACCAGCCGGACGGCGCCGGAACGGATCACGATCTCGTCCTTGCAGGCGGCAAGGATATCGAATCCGCTGGATCCACCCGTCATCCGGCGTATACGCGGGAGATCCCGGTAATGCGGCAGGTAGCGGATATGGACATCAATTGGTTGCGGCCGCCGACCCACCGGCGCCCCCCTCTCTGATACGTTCGAAACGGCTCACCGGCGCAGCGGGAACGAGTCCGCGCAGTCCAACGGGACCGCAGGTGACATAGGTCAACTCTCCCTCCGCAAGGAATGTAGCGGCCGCCTCCGACACCTCGGCCGCCGTGACGCTCTCTATACGCCTCAAAGTGAGCGAAAAGGGCTGGTATCCCCCGTGGTAGATCTCCCCGTTGAAAAGCCTGAAGAGCCTTAATTCGACGCTCTCGATCCCCATGACGATGCTTCCCTTGAGCTGCGCCTTGGCGCTCGCAAGCTCCGCGTCGGTGATCTGCCCTTTCCGGAGCGATTCGAATTCTTCATGGACGATTGCAAGTGCGTGCGGCACCTTCTTCGGATCGACCGAGAAAAATGTGTACAGCACGCCCGTGTCCCGCCAGAAGTAGGCATTCGCCAGTACCGAGTATGCGAGCCCGCTCCGTTCCCTGAGACTCTGGAACAACCGGGAAGAGACGCCCCCGCCCAGAATGTTGGCGAGAATCAGTAAGGCGTGCCGCCGCCCGTCCGATGCAGGCATGGTGCGGCTCCCGATCACGATGTGGGACTGATTTCCATCCTCCCGTATAAGCGAACGTACGCGTCCCGGTTTCAACAACGGGTCGACACCGCTTCTCCCGCGCCGCTTCCTGCGGAATGCGAACAGCTCTTCGAGAATCGAGACGACGCGTCCGAGCGGTATATTTCCAATAAATCCAATTGCTGCGTTTCCCGCGGTGTATGCTTTCGCATGAAAGTCGAGGAGATTGTCCCGCGTGCAGCGTGCAATGTCCGTTGTGTAACCGGTGATCGGATCGCCGAGCGGGTGCCCCCGGAATATAGTCCGAAAGAAAAGCTCGTGCACCATTTCCTCCGGGGAATCCTTGATACTGCGGATTTCCTCCTGGACGACCCTGCGCTCGAGCCGGAAGGCCTCCGGCGGAAAGGCTGGATTGAGGATGATATCTGCGAATACATCGGCCAGCTGCCGGAAATGATCCTCTATGGCCTTGCCGTGAAAACAGGTCGTTTCCCTGCCGGTGAACGCGTCCCACTGGCCGCCTATCGACT
>CBFCXB010000389.1:0-3256 GCA_965601905.1 uncultured bacterium
ACCGACTTGAACTGGAGCTTGAATGTGTTATCGGTGGGAAGGTACACGCCGTGCTGGAGCCACTCGACTTCAGGCTTGATATTGCTGATGGAGATATCGGCGCCGTACTCACCGGGCATTTTCGTGCCGTACACACTGGGAAATCCCTTCGCGATCGTGACATTGTAGAGACGCCCGGGATCGAAGTCCCCGGCCAGCAGGAGGAAATTGCCCTGTACACGGACATCGTAGGCGACTTCGGGAGCTACCACGACGAAACCCGACAGATCGATCACCTTCTCGATCGGATCGCTGAACCGGAATCCATACGTGGGACGCGCCTCTTCCGTGGAAGTCATATCCATATGGGCTATTACGCGAAAGACTCCCATCTCCGGCAGAAACACGATGTACTCCCACCGCTTCCCGCTCGCCGAATAATTCCCCGGGAGCGAGAACGTGAAGTTCTGCCCCTTGTCGCTACGCACAATAATGTCTGATTGCACATTCACTCTGTGCGCATCCTCGGACGGCGCCGCGGCGAGATCGACCCTTCCCAGTGGACCCGTGAACGAGAGCTCGTTGCCGATCTTGTCGACATCGACCGGTTGAGCGAAGGTAACGGAGCCGGTGTACCGCACGCCGTTTGTCCGTTCCGGCACCGGTATGAAATCGCCGGCGAGCGAGAGAACCTCCTGCTCGGCCACCTTGAACGAGAAGCGAAAATCGTTGACCTTCTTCTGCTCGCCGAACACCGCCGTGCCGATGAGAACGGCGCTTACGCTCGTGCCGGCTGGCAGGTGCTCGATCGGCCCGAAGCGGAGCGTGCGCCGTGTCAGCCACTTGGTGTGCCCCTCGATGGGCGGATCGAAGGTGAAGGGATTCCCGTCGAGAACGGTCCCCACGAGATGCCGGGGGATCACCGGCTCCCTAAATTCGATATCCAGGGGTGCGGCGGCGGAAAGGATCCCCACCGGAGCCGCAACGATCGCCTCTTCCAGATCGAGTTCCCCGGCGAGCCACTCGGCGGTGGTCGCCGGTGGTGGCGGCGCCTCCTTCTCCTCCTTGCCGGCGCATGAGAAAAGAAACAGCATGACAACGAGTAATGCAACGCTGCGCTTCATGATCAGCCCCTTTTCATTGAGACCGTTGATCGGTGAACGACATGCCATCAAGTCCGAATGGATGAAATGGACGGTCTGCCGCAGACCTGCATCCAATTCTCATCCCTATCATCGGGAGATGTCAAGAGCGTAGCATACGGACAGACAGCGCGGAAAGACCGTTTCTCTCGGTAGTATGGATCGCTGCCGGGATGGGGATTCCGGGGATCGGCTATCATGCCGCGTGGTACGGAACATCTAGCCTTAATCCGTCATTCTTTTGGGTGTGAATGTTTGGCCGGGCGCGTAGGGACGGCCCTCGACGGCGAGTTCCGCAGCGCACCGGCCCGCAACCGTACGTGATCTATCAAAACGCACCGTTTCCATGCCGGTGCGCTTCGGACTGTCTGAGCCGGAGCGCCCCCGTCCCGGCGCCCGGCCAGTTTATCAACAGAGATATTTTGACGGATTAAGGCTAGATGTGCCCGGCTATATCTACTGCTCCGTCACGTACCGGACAAACTGGTTGGAATCATCCACTTCGATGAACTGGGGATGTGCATCTCCCGTCGTCCAGGCGAACGCCATGATATCGACCTTGTCACCTTCATTGATCAGGTGGGCGGCGGCCCCGTTCATACAGATTACACCGCTCCCCCGCTCGCCGGTGATCACGTAGGTCTGGAGCCTCTTGCCGTTCGTGTGATCGACGACCTGTACATTCTCGTGCTCTCTCAGGTTCGCCTTATCGATAAGGTCCTCATCGATCGTTATGCTGCCGACATACCGAAGATCGGCCTGTGTGATCCTCGCTTTCAAAATCATCGATTTGAGCAGAAGGCGTTTCATCTGATATTCTCCTCGGGATGCTCTCTATCCGCACATAACCGTGCATAATGTCACAGCATAGCAGAAAAAACGGAATAAATAAAGGTTATTTTTCAAAATTCCCTCGGGGACGCGGCTCGTCTCCCTGTACCTGTCACGGACGGCATATTCTATATCTTCTGCCCCGGGACCTCCATGAGGTAACGGACGAACCGATTGCTCTCATTCACCAGTATGTTCTTGAATTGCGCCGCGTGGGTCCCCTCCGACCACGTAAAGGCCATGACGATGATCTCGTCACCTGCATGAATGGAACTGGCGGCGGCGCCCGATATGACGATTTCTCCCGATCCCTTATCGGCCGGCATCGCGAACGTTTCGATCCTCGCACCATTTGTGTTGTCGACGATCAATACCTTCTCGCAGGGGGATATGTTGCTGAGTTCGAGCAGCTCCTCGTCGATGAATATGCAGTCGATCCTGTTTTCCGCTGCACCGGTGACCGAGGCCTTGTGTATCTTCGATTTTACGACGAGCCGTTCCTCGACCTTTGAAACAATGAACTTGAATTTTCCGGCCGGCGAGAGCGGGATCTCGTCGACGATGTCGAATGTCACATCAACACCCTGCCCCATCTGTTCCTTGACCTTTCTCTCGAGTTCCGCCGTCGAGTCGTTCCTCCATTCGGGGCCGGGAACGATGCGGTACACGATCCTGTTCCGGTCCCGCTGTTCCACCTGGAACTGTTTCACCCCCGGCACCATACGCGACAGGTAGGTCCAGAAGTACCCCCCGATCGATCTGCCGTCTGGTGTGACAACGGTATCGAACGTTCTCCCCTCTATGCGGTCGATGAGCTTGAAGCCCCTGCCGCAGGGACAGGCGCGGTCCGTCGGCACGGCACAATCACCCGTCCGGTAGCGCACGAACGGCATATACGGATTGAGAAAATCGGTGATGACGATCTCCCCCACCTCCCCGCTCTGGCATGGGCGGCCGCTCTCGTGAATGATCTCGATGTACATGACGTCGTTGAACATATGGAGTCCGTTACGCTCCTCGCACTCCTGGGCGACATTGGCGAATTCGTTGCTGCCGTACCGGTCGTACACGGGAGCGTCGAACACACTCTCGAGGGTCTCTTTCTGGTGCGGATACATCTTCTCGCCGCTCGAT
The DNA here is from genome assembly GCA_965601905.1 of uncultured bacterium. GTDB lineage: Bacteria > Krumholzibacteriota > Krumholzibacteriia > Krumholzibacteriales > Krumholzibacteriaceae > DATKWS01. The sequence goes on from CBFCXB010000389.1 coordinate 3,087, forward strand.
ATGGTCACGCGCGGGTGGATGCCTGATATACCGCGGTTTTTACAAAACTCGGCGAACACGATCAGAGCCGAAGGGTACCCGATAAGCAGGTCGGGCTTGTAGCGCCTGAGCATCGTGGCGAACCGGTGCATCGCCTGTTCGGACAAGTTGAATGTCGAGAGATACACCAT
>CBFCXB010000390.1:0-3256 GCA_965601905.1 uncultured bacterium
GGGACGGATGCGCCCATCTACACCATCACCGCATCCGGCACCGGGGGGATGGAGTTCGCCGTCACAAATCTGACCTGTCCGGGTTCAAAGGTTCTCGTTGTCTCGGGCGGCAAGTTCGGTGACCGGTGGAGCGAGATATGCAGCTCGTACGGCTGCTGGGTGAATCATGTTCAGGTCGCTGCGGGAAAGGAGATCGATCCTGCGAATATCGGCGAACGTGTCGCAAATTACGGTCCCGATATCCTCGCCCTGACGCACGTCGAGTCGTCGACGGGACTTCTCGCCCCGCTCGAGGAGTTGATCGGCGCCCTGCCTGAACCGCGCCCCGTGATAATGCTTGATGCGATCGCCTCCCTCGGCGTGGAATCGCTCGCAATGGATGCATTGGGCATCGATGCCGTGGTCGTCGCTTCCCAGAAGGCGTTTGCCGCACCACCCGGTGTCAGTCTCGTCGCCCTCTCCCCTCGCGCGAGAAAATTGACGGAGATTGTAGAAAAAAGCCATTCGTACTACTTATCCCTCAAGCGGTACGAGGAGGGGCAAGAGAGCGGAGATACACCCTTCACACCCGCCATCCAGACCATCCAGATCATGCATCGTTCATTGCAAAGAATGCGGGAGGTCGGCTGGGAGCAGGTGCGGAACCGGCACCGTACCGCCTCGCGCGCCTGGATCGAAGCCGCGCGGCACATCGCACTGGAGCCGTTCCCTGAGGCTCCCTCAGATGCCGTGCAAGCCTTTCTCATTCCGATGTCTTATGGGGGCTCCGATCTTGTCGCCGAGCTGGAGGAGCGGGAGGGGATCATCGTCGCCGGCGGTCAAGGGCCGCTCGAGGGAAGGATCATTCGGACTGGATTTCTTGGGCTCCACAGGGGCAAGGTGCTAGAGAGGGCAATATGCGCCATTGCGAAAGTTCTCGCGGAGGGTGGTTGCGTCGTCGATCAGGAAGCGGCCAGGACGGTGATTGGCGCGGTTTCAGATCAAGGTGATTTATTTTATGACACTTGGGGCCTCGACACTTGACAGTTATCGACCATGCTGCTATACTTCTCTTAGAAAGGGAGGAATACGTGCGCCCAGAGCTAAAGAGTAGGGTTCTGGTAGTTTTGCTTGTGTGTGTAGTGATAGCTGTTGCCGGAACACTGAAGGGGAGGGAAGATTACATGGAGAAGCTCCCCGTCCACCGGCAATTTAAGTGCGTCTTATGCCACCAGTCGTCCCAACCGATCTCGGGTATGGACCTAAACGGCTTCGGCAGGGATTTCAAGAAATACGGGTACCAGTGGAACAGCACACTGGCCGGGCGGGACTCAGACGGTGACGGATTCAGCAACGGCATCGAATTGGGAGACGAGGACGGCGACGGCATACCCGAGGTTTCGATCGAACGGAGCAACCCGGGCGATCCGTTCAATCAACCGAGTTCCATCGATCCGAAGACCTGGAGTATATTGAAGAGACTTTTCGCCGAGGATTGATACGGCGCATCCACACGGTATCGGGGAGAACAGGTGCCCGCTTCTCATGAAGCGGTTTTTTTGCGCCCGTTCAGAATGTAGGATCGGTTGTCCGAGAGATGCGGGCGGCGCGCAGCGTCCGCTCAGGCGAATAATTGGGTTGCGTCCCGCACCGGTATTCCATAAACTAGATAGGGTTGATTGTTAGGATCGAACGATGGGAGAGTTATTATGCCCGCAACGGTTATCGTTGGTGGACAGTGGGGAGACGAGGGAAAGGCGAAGATCGTCGATTACCTGATGCCGAATCACGATATGGTGATCCGCTATCAAGGCGGGGCGAATGCAGGTCACACGGTTGTGACGGGGGACGGCACCTTCGCATTTCATCAGATACCATCCGGCATACTGCATCCCCACGTGACGGGGATACTTGGGAACGGCATGGTCATCGATCCTTTTGCGTTTATCGAAGAATGGAAGGGACTCGTCTCGCGCGGCGTCGGTGTGGAGGGGAGACTCTTCATCAGCTCCGCGGCGCAGGTTGTCATGTTTTACCACCGGGTGCTTGACAACCTGTACGAATCCGAGCTCAAGGGCGGAAGCATCGGGAGCACGGGCAAGGGTATCGGCCCGACCTACGCCGATAAATTCTCGCGACGGGGCATGCGGATGGGGGATTTCCTTCTCGGGAAGGAGGAACTCTACGATCTGGTGCGTCATAGGGTCGAGTACAACAACCGGTACATGGAGCTGTTCAATGCATCGACCTTCCCTGCGCAAAAGAATGCGAGCGAGTTTGTCAATATCAAGGATCTGATCAGCCACTTCATCGTCGACACGCAGGAACTCATCTTCCGGATGAAGCGTGAGGGGAAACGACTGCTTCTCGAGGGCGCGCAGGGGACGCTGCTCGATATCGATCACGGGACGTACCCCTACGTCACATCGAGTTCCTGCACGATCGGGGGCGCACTGACGGGGAGTGGTCTGGCGCCGGCCGATATATCGCGGGCGCTGGGTATCTTCAAGGCTTACGTGACGCGTGTCGGGAACGGTCCCTTCCCGACGGAGATCGGCGGCGGCGAAGGGGATATGCTTCGCGAGCGGGGGCGCGAGTACGGAACGACGACGGGGCGGCCGCGCCGGTGTGGATGGTTCGATTTCGTGGCGGGACGTTACTCGGTCATGCTCAACGGCCTCAAGGAGATCGCCCTCACGAAGATCGATGTGCTCTCGGGGCTGCCCAGGGTGAAGTGCTGCGTTGCGTACCGGCTGAACGGCGAGGAGATACAGTCGTTCCCGCAGAATGCGGCGCTTCTCGCGCGGTGCGAGCCGGTCTACGAGGAGTTACCCGGCTGGGGTGAGCACGATCTCGAAGTCGAAACGTACGATGAGCTGCCGGAGAATGCCCGCCGGTATATCGAGACGATCGAGGAGCGGCTGCGGGTCAAGATCTCCTTCATATCGAACGGCCCCGAGCGGGAGAAGGCGATCATCAGGGAGCCGGTCTATTCAGTGAAAAAATAACCGGCGCGGTCGTGACACCGCGCAGTGTTTCGGATAGAGATCGGTGTTTGTGTGTGTTGAGGGGACGTGGACGGGCCGGAAAAATCAGAAGTTTTTTTATGGGCCGCTAGCTCATCAGGTAGAGCACCTGCCTTTTAAGCAGGGGGTACTGGGTTCGAGTCCCGGGCGGCTCATTTTTCTATTTTATTATACTGCAACTACTTATTACCGCCATCTCTCTTTGAACGTGGACCGTACTTGGCAATGTTACGCAGCTTGTGAACACAGCA
>CBFCXB010000391.1:0-3216 GCA_965601905.1 uncultured bacterium
GTCGATATCGAGCTCGAGACGCGGGACGTGTACATGGGGGAATCGTTCCTGATGCAGCTCACCGTCGACGGTGCCGACCGGGCCGACAATCCCGATCTATCGGCGCTGGAGAACAATTTCATCGTCGAGTTCCGCGGAGGTTCGAACAACAGCAGTCAATCGATCTCGTTCGTCAACGGGCGGTGGAGCCGCACGATCAAGAAGGGATTCGTATTCTCCTTCCAGCTCACACCGAAACGTGTCGGCACTCTCACCATTGCGCCCATCACGGTCAATGTTGAAGGAAAGGCGTTCACCACCAGGGCGGTTGCCATAACGGCCCGTTCGCCGGAGGAGACCGAGGATTTCAAGATACGCATCAAGCTCTCGCGTGAGACATGTTACGTCGGCGAGCCGGTGGTTCTCACCGTGACCTGGTATCTCCGTCAGGATGTGCAGAATTTCAGGTTTATCGCCCCGCTCCTCGGGAGAGACGATTTTGCCTTCGAGGATCCCGAGGTCCGGATCGATCAGAGCAAGAAGTACTTCCGCATTCCACTCACCGGCGGTGAGGTCATCGCGGTGAAGGACAGGGGCATGCTCAACGGGGAGAGTTACGCCACGCTCACCTTCTACAAGGCGCTCATAGCGAAGCGCGCGGGAGATTTTGTTGTGCCGGAGGTCATTGTCGCCTGCGAGTCGGGGGGCGGATTCCGCAGCAACCGCGACATGTTCAACGATTTTTTCTCGGATGATTTTTTCCATCTCAGGCGGGAGCGGGTCAAGAAATACGTGATCCCCTCGAACCGGCTCTCCCTCCGCGTGAAGGAGCTGCCGGCCGAGGGACGGCCCGAGGGATTCTACGGTCATGTCGGCGAGTACCGCATTTCGGCGTCCGCGGAGCCGACCGAGCTCAATGTGGGCGATCCCATGACCCTCACCGTAACGCTCGAGGGGCCCGACTACCTCGGCAGCGTCGACCTGCCGCCGCTCGCGGAGCAGGATGATCTCGCCCAGGACTTCAAGATACCCGATGAGCGCGCTGACGGCACGGTCGGCGAAAGGCGCAAGGTTTTCACGCAGACGATACGAGCCAAGCACCCGTCAGTGGAAGAGATACCCCCGATCAGGCTCGTCTATTTCGATACCACGGAGCAGCGGTACCGGGCAACGGGTTCGAAGCCGATCCCAATCACCGTACATGAAACCAAGGTGGTCACGGCACGCGATGCCGAGGGTATCGAGCAGGCGCCGTCGGGGACGCCGATCGAGACTTGGAAGGAGGGGATCGCGTACAATTACGAGGGGCCGGACCTCCTCCGGCAGCAGCAGATCGGTCTGGGCGCGGCCCTTCTCGATCGCTCACGCCTTGCCGTCATCGTGTTCCCGCCCGCGCTGTACGTGATTCTGCTCCTCGGTGTCCTGGTCGCGAAACGCCGGACGGCCGATCCGGAGACGCGTCGCGCGCGAGGGGCCTTCAAGCGCCTCCGGGGTAATCTCGACGCGATACTCCGGGAAAGTGATATCTCGCAGGCGGACCTGTGTCGCCGCGTGATGGATGCGCTCCGCGAGTACCTCGGCGACAAGCTGATTCGATCCGGTTTCACACTGACTCCGATGGACGTGGAACGGCTGCTCGCAGGTCGCGGGGTTTCCGATGATGTGATCGGCGACGTGCTTGATGCAATCGGGACCTGCGAGACGGGCGCATACGCCGGCGGCTCGTCGGATGCGCTGAACCGGGAGAATCTCGTTGCGAAGGTCGCTCGGGCCGCGCGGAAACTGGACGGTACCATATGAAACAGAGGGCATTGGATGTTTCTTGGAATGCAGCGGTCATCGCCGTGGTTCTCTTCTGTATCGCCCCGGCGGCCGTTCTCTGCGGTGGGCTGCCGCTGCCCGAGATGCAGCACCACCTTGCCGAGGCCGAGGAGAGTTTCCGTACGGCGATGACGCTCGACCGGATCGAACCGGTCGAAGCGTTGAATTATTACCGGAAATCGATCATGCACTTCGAGCGGATCATCAATGAAGGGGACGTCACAAACGGCAGGCTTTTTTACAACCTCGGAAACGCGTACTTCAGGCTGGGAGATATCGGCCGCGCCGTCCTCAACTACAAACGTGCGGCGCTGTACATGCCGAACGATCCCAATCTCAAGCAGAATCTCGAGTTCGCCCGCAGCAGGAGGATCGATTCGATCGAGAGACGGCAGGCCGAAAAGGTATTCAAGACTCTGTTTTTTCTCCACTATGACGTCCCATCGCGCGTCCGCCTCGCTATATTCAGTTATGCATTCGCTCTCGTGTGGGCATGCACCGCGGTGCAGCTTTTCGTTAAACGCGGGGGTCTGCGCCTCGTGCTCGTCGTCTCGGCCCTCGTGAGCGCGATGATTCTCGCGTCGTTGATCGTCGAGTCCGTGAACCTCGCCCGCAGGCCGGATGGCGTGATCGTGGCGGAAGAGGTTATCGCCCGCAAGGGGGATGCCGAGACATACGAGCCGAGCTTCACCGAACCCCTGCACGCGGGAACGGAGTTCGAACTCCTGACGCGGCGGGCCGGCTGGTGGCACGTCGAGATCGAGAACGGCGCCCGATGCTGGCTCCCCGCCGCCAGAGCCGAGCTCGTGCTCGATTGATACACGCGGGCGCCGTGGCGCCGTGATACCGACCACCTGCGGTTCATATCTGTTCGACCCGCAAGAAAGGAGTGACTACGTATGCCATTCATTCGCATTGTTGCCATCGTGGTCCTTGCTCTTATCATCTCGATGGTTGTACCCTGCTCCGCCATCGCGGGGCGCCCCGCCGGTCTCTCCTCCGGTGAGATCGAGGAAATCAAAGAATCCTTCGAACTCAATGCGGGCACCCGTGCCCTTATGAACGCCATCACGAACAACGACACCCGCAAGCTCACCTTCAACCGGGACATCCTGCTGCGGCACGACGGCGTGTATGATTTCAAGCTTGATGCCACGGGTATCACCAATCAGAAAAAGAGCGGCCGGTGCTGGCTGTTCGCCGGATTCAACATGATGCGTCCGGCAGTAATCAAGAAGTTCAACATCGAGAGCTTCGAGTTCTCGGAGAGCCACCTCTTCTTCTGGGACAAGCTCGAGAAGGCGAACATGTTTCTCGAGGCGGTCATCGAGACGCGGGACCGGGTTATCGATGACCGTGAGCTGCAGACCCTCCTGGAAGATCCCGTTCCGGACGGCGGATGGTGGTCGTACGCGG
>CBFCXB010000392.1:0-3196 GCA_965601905.1 uncultured bacterium
GGTGGACTTCGCACAGGCGGTGGACTTCGCACAGGCGGCGTGCATCAATCCACGAGCAGCTTGCCCTTCTCCATGATCTTCGTGCCGTCGAGCTCGATGGTCGGGTCCTTGATGATCCCGTCGAGATGGATCGGCACGTCGACCGTGCCGCCCATCGACATGTTGTTCCCGAGGGCGATGTGGATCGTGCCCATTACCTTCTCGTCCTCGAGGATGTTGCCGATGATCCTGGCGGCGTCGTTGGTGCCCACACCCAGCTCGGCGGTATTGAATGCGGCCGCTCCGAGCGGTTCGAGCTTGCTCCGCAGGAGCTCTGCCTCGGGACCGCCGGTGATCTCCGTTGCGTACCCCTTCTCGACCGTGATCGTTATCGGGGTCTTTCCCGCGAGGCCGCCGATTCCCGCCATCGATCCGTCGACGATGAACACACCCTCGGTGGCGCCCTCGACCGGCATCATATACGCCTCGCCGGAGGGGAGGTTGCCGAATGAGCCCGGCTCATGCATGAGTCCGGTCGAGGCGATCGCCTCGATCCCCTCGATCGGGATCGTGATGTCGGTGCCGGCATCGGTGGTTACATGGGCGACCTTCGCCGCGGTGAGTATCTTCGTCACCCGCTTGGTACGCTCTGCGATGGCGTGGTAGTCGGCACCCAGGCCCCGCACCATCGTGTCCTTCGTGATGCCGGGCATCGTGGCGACACGCGCCCCGGCGGCGCAGGCGTTCCGCCGCGCGGCGGTGTGGGAGATCGACTTCGATGTGGGCGCGATCACGACGTCGCTCTTCGTCATTGCCTCCGCCACCGGCCCGGGCGGTTCCTCGCCGTTGCGGCTCAAGGGATATATCTTCATTAGTATCGGGACCGCGCCGAGCGAGTGTCCCGCCTCCATAAGCGCCTCGCCGATCTCGATCAGCTCGGTGTCCGTGACGACGAGCAGCAGATCGTTTTTCTGCACCTTGAGACAGTCCTTCACCGCGATCATCGCGGCCTTCATCAGTGCCTCGTCCATGGTCGATCCTTTCTGTACAGTGTATCGTCGTTTTACTGCCTGTTCCGGCATGCTAGCAGAACGGCCGTCACGGTTCACGGGTAAATTTTCCGCGGGCTGGGCCCATTCGGGGGGTGGGGTCGATGGACGAGATGCCGCGGGTGATCGTCTATCGATCGTCAAGCCCATTCGGGGGGTGGGGCGGTGACATCGACTGCGCCGCGGCCGCCCGGATTGGGGAAGGATATCCTCCAGGCGTGCAGGCACAGGCGGTCGGAGGAGGAGCGTCCTCCCGCGCCGTACCGGCGGTTTTCACCCGGATGTTCCCCCCGTTTCCGCCCGCTTCCCCGGCGGCCCTTCCCGCCGTAGCGGCGATCGCCGACGACCGGGTGTCCGAGTGAGGCGAGGTGCGCGCGTATCTGATGGGTGCGCCCTGTCGTGATCCGTACCTCGAGAAGAGACCGGTTGCCTCCCACGGTGCGGCGGAGCGTGTAGCGCGATTCCGCCCGCTTCCCGGCGGCGTCCGTTTTCGCCGTGGACCGCCGCCCCTTCATAACGCGGATGGGAAGTGTGATGGAGCCGCTGCCCGGCGACGGCTTTCCCTCCACGAGCGCGAGGTATATCTTCTCGATGCGACCCGCGGAGAAGGCTTTGCCCAGCGTCCGCGCCGCTTGCCGCGTCTTGGCGATGACGAGCGCGCCGCTCGTCTCGCGGTCGAGGCGGTGCACCGGCGTGTAGGGGAAGGGAGGGAGGCCACCGCCGGTTGCCGTTCCTTCCTTCAATGCCGACCGTTCCGCGCGGTAGGTCTCGAGCAGATCGAGCAGGGAGCCGAGCGCCGCTCGGTTGCCCGGCTGCACGACGAGTCCACGGGGCTTGTCGATCACCATTACGGTGTCATCCTCGTAGAGGACGGGTATATCCGCGCCGATCGATCCCCACATGGCATGCTCGGGAGAAGCCCCGTCCCGGCGGGGCGATGTCTCCACGCGGTCGAGATTTTCACGGACCTCGACGCTGTCGCCTGTGCGCTCAAGCCTCCCGTGGACCTCAACGATGTCCCCGGCCGCGAGGCGCGCGCTGCCGCGCACCTTGCTTCCGTTTAAGGTCACGCGCCCTTTCCGCAGCAGCGTCTGGATCACACCGAACGGCGCCGAGGGATAGAGCACCCGCACGAGGCGGTCGATCCGCGCTCCCGCCCAATCATCATCGATCGTGTACCGTTTCATCGCCTCATTCCAGCGTTTCGATGTTCATCAGCTTCGGGTACGTGCCCGTGTAATATACATAGAGGCACGGTTTGTAACGGGCCGCGGCCTCCGTTTGGCCCCGGACTTCAACGATCTCGTACGGCGGCCGCTCGAGGGGACCGGCCGGTGTCGCGGCCGGATCATCCACCGTGCCTTCCGGCCCCCGTGCGCGGCCGACGTTCCCCGTCTCGAGCATGATCGCCTCGGCGATATAGGGAAATGCGAGCGGGGGATCCTCAATGGCAATGGTAGTGAATCCGCTCCGCTTCTCGATCTCCTCGACGAGCGAGGTGACCACATCGCGATACATCATGGTGTAGAGGTCCCATTTCTTTTCGAGCCGGTGCACTCGCAGCATCCATCCGGCGATGAGCAGGACGAAGAGTGCCGTACAGGCCACCCGGCGGATACGCGATCGCTCGCTCCAGAGAAGGGCGAGGAGCAGCGTTATGAGTAGAAGCGATCCCACCGATGAGAGGTAGTAGTACCTGTTCTGGGTGATCGACGCGGTCGAGAAGAACCGGTACCTGAATGCGCATGACGGAAGCAGGGAAAGGAGCGTCCACCCGACGGCGAGGACGAATACGCCGAGGCGTCTCGTAACGGCCCCGATCCAGAGGATGCAGAGAATCAAAGCCACCACGACGATCTCGGGCAGGAAGGGATGGGCGGGCTCGGGGATTGTCGACGCCTGCGGTATCAGTATGGTGAAGAGGGGAAACGGGTAGAGCTGGAACAGGAACCCGCCGGCCAGGTTCCGCGCCGCGTGGAGGCCCGGTCCCCAGTTGTGCTGGAGAAACCCTCCCATGACGAGTTTCCTGATAATGAGATATACAAATGAAATAACGGTGAATGAAACGATCACTCCGCGGGTCGGCGGGTGCGGTAACCGCCACCGCCGCCCCGCGGCGTAGACGAGCAGGACGAGCGGCAGTCCGGCGATCGCCGTCTCCTTGGCCG
>CBFCXB010000393.1:0-3179 GCA_965601905.1 uncultured bacterium
GCCTCCGGGTACGCGGTTGTCGCCGTCGATTTGCGGGGCCACGGCATGTCGGAAGGCCGGCGCGGGCACACGCCGGGGCTCGGTACATCGATGAACGATATGTAGTTCCTCGTGCATGAGACCGGTGCACGCTTTCCCGGAATTCCGCTATTTCTGTACGGTCACAGCATGGGCGGCAATCTTGCATTGAACTTCGCGTTGCGCCGCGGTGCGGTGGTGGCAGGATCCGCGCACCCTGAAGCTCTGGGAAGGATTTTACCACGAAATCCACAATGAGCCGGGCAAGGAGCAGGTGTTCGACTACCTCGTGGAGTGGCTGGAGGAAACGTCGGCAATCACTCGTGGGTCATGATATACTCGGCGATCTTCTCGAAATACTCCCTCATGGGCGGCGTGAAAATGAATGGATTCGCAGAGTGGAATACACTATAATCCCGCCCATGTGAAATAGCTACAGAGGAGTAATAATAGTGGGCACAAACAATGGAAAAAACGGGAATGCAACACCGGCGGGACGTGACTTCATCCGGGAGATCATAGACGGGCACAACCGCAACGGACGCTTCGACGGGCGCGTCCACACGCGCTTCCCGCCCGAGCCGAACGGCTACCTCCACATCGGACACGCCAAGTCGATCTGCCTGAACTTCGGGATCGCAGCCGAGTACGGCGGCCCCTGCAACCTGCGGTACGACGATACCAACCCGAGCAAGGAGGAGCAGGAGTACGTCGAATCGATCAAGGAGGACGTGCGGTGGCTCGGGTTCGACTGGGAGGATCGCGAATACTACGCCTCGGATTACTTCGAACAGCTCTACCGGTACGCCGTGGAACTGATCAAGATGGGTAAGGCGTATGTCTGCGACCTCAGCGCCGAGGAGACGCGCGAGTACCGCGGCACCCTGACGGAACCGGGCAAGGACAGCCCCTACCGCAACAGGCCGCCCGAGGAGAATCTCGACCTGTTCGAGCGGATGCGGGCCGGGGAGTTCCCCGACGGATCGCGCACCCTGCGGGCCAAGATCGACATGGCCTCGCCGATCATCAACCTGCGGGATCCCGTCACCTCCCTCATCATGCACGCCTCGCACCACCGCACCGGCGATGCGTGGTGTATTTACCCGATGTACGACTTTGCCCATTGCTGCTCCGACTCGCTCGAGCGGATCACCCATTCGATCTGCACGCTCGAGTTCGAGGATCACCGCCCCCTCTATGACTGGTACCTCGATCAGCTCGAAATATTCCATTCCCAACAGATAGAATTCGCGCGGCTCAACCTCACCTACACCGTCCTCAGCAAGAGGAGACTCCTCCAGCTCGTCGAGGCAGAACATGTGAGCGGGTGGGACGATCCACTGATGCCGACCATCTCGGGGCTCCGCCGGCGCGGCTACACGCCGCAATCGATCCGGATGTTCGCCGCCCGTATCGGCGTCGCGAAGAACGACACGCGCGTCGCCATCGAGCTGCTCGACCACTGTCTCCGCGAGGATCTCAACAGGCGCGCCCCGCGCGTCATGGCGGTCCTGCGGCCGCTCAAGGTCATCATCGACAATTATCCCGCGGATCAGGTCGAGGAGATGGAGGCGATCAACAACCCGGAGGATCCCTCGATGGGCACGCGGAAGGTCCCCTTCTCGCGCGAACTCTATATCGAGCATGACGACTTCCGCGAGGATCCGCCCAAGAAATACTTCCGCCTCGCGCCGGGGCGCGAGGTGCGGCTCAAGCACGGCTACTTCATCAGGTGCGTCGATGTCGTGAAAGACGAAAAGACGGGCGAGGTGATCGAGCTCCACTGCACCTACGATCCGGAGACACGGAGCGGGGACGCCCCGGACGGCCGGAAGGTCAAGGGCACGCTCCACTGGGTTTCGGCGGCGCACGCACGCACGGCGACGGTCCGTCTCTACGAGCACCTTTTCACCAAGGAAAATCCGGACGATGTCGAACCGGGAAAGGATTTCAAGGACTACCTGAATCCCGATGCCGTCCGGGAACTCGCCGGCTGCCGCGTCGAGCCGGGCCTCGCCGGAGCGAAGACCGGGGACCGCTTCCAGTTCCTGCGGCACGGCTACTTCTGCGTGGACAGTGATTCCACGTCGGACGGGCTCGTTTTCAACCGGATCGTCCCGCTCCGCGACAGGTGGGCGAAGATCGAGGAAAAGCAGCAGAAATCCCGGTGATTACCGCTCGAGCCCGATCCGCTTCACGAGGTCCGTGAAACGCGGATCGGAGCGGATGCGCTCGAATCGCGGACTGGCGTTGACGAACAGTATATTCTTGTCGCGATCGCGGTACCCTCTCTCCAGCCACTCGAACGCCCTGTCATCCTCCCCCAGCACCACGTATGTACAGGCGACGACGGTATGCAAACCGCGCCCGCGCTCCGCCATGTCGATCAGCTTTCCGAGAAGCTCCCGGGCCCTCCGTGTATCGCCGACTTGGGCATATGCCAGCGCCATGAACGGCTGATCGAGGCTGTCCCCGGAAGCGGCACACCATTTTTCTATCACCTCGATCGCTTCCGCTCCCCTGTAGCCGGTCATGTAGTAATTGGCCAGCGCGTTGTGCAGGAAGGGATGGTCCGGCTCGTACTCCAACAGCACCTGGAAGTGATGCAATCCTTCACCCCATCGGTTGGCAAGGGAGTAAACCGCGGCCGCATTGGCGCGCGTGCCGACCGTGAGCGGGTCGAGCTCCACCGCCCGCTTCGCCTCCGGAACCGCCTCCTCGCCACGGGACAGCGCGGCGAGCAAGAGGGAATACCAGCTGTGCGCCTCCGCATACCCCGGACTCATTTCGATCGCCCGCTTGAACGCCTGCTCGGCCCTTTCGAACTCCCATTCGTAGATGAATTCCACGTCGGCGATCAGTGCCTGCGCCTCCCCGAGGCTTCCGTCTATCTCGAGCGCTTTCAGGGCGGTAGCCTTCACCAGGGGCCATGTCTCCCCGGCCGCCCCCCCCAACGAGCCCAAGACATCGTACGCGTACGCCTTGCCGATGTACGCCTGCGCGAATTCCGGTTCGATTTCGATCGCCTCGTCGAAATACTCGATGGCCCGCCGGGCGGACTCCTCCGAAAGGCGGGCATTGTGGTAGCAACCCTTGAGATACGCCTCGTGCGCGGCGGGATCGATCTGGTTCGCCCGGTTCAGCAGGGACTGCTCCTGGGG
>CBFCXB010000394.1:0-3159 GCA_965601905.1 uncultured bacterium
CCCGATCGAGCTGGAGGGGAAACTACGCGAGGGATTGAAAAGATCCAAAGAACGGAAGCGACGGGGAAATGCCCGCGCGAACTAGGGGTGCGCTATGAGCAAGAAATACCGTCTCACCGCCATGGCCTCCTGCGCCGGTTGAGCATCGAAGCTCAGCCCAACGGAGTTGTGGCCGGTACTGAAGAGCATCTCACCCCAGGAGCATCCCGACCTGATACTCGGTCTCAATCAGGCGGATGACGGCGGCGTGATGCGCCTCGACGACGAGCGCGCCCTGATCCTCACGCTCGACTTCTTTCCGGCGATCGTAGACGACCCGTACATCTTCGGGCAGGTGGCGGCGGCGAATGCGTTGAGCGACGTCTACGCGATGGGCGGCGCGCCTCTCTCTGCGTTGAATATCGTCGGATTCCCGCCGCAGGATCTCCCGGTCGAGGTGCTCGGCGATATGATGCGGGGCGGCGCCGACAAGGTCAACGAGGCGGGTGCGGTAATCATCGGCGGGCATACGATAAAAGACTCGGAGCTGAAGTACGGTCTATCGGTGGTCGGCCTCGTGCATCCCGACGAGATCCTGAGCCTCGCCGGCGCACGGCCGGGGGATACGCTCGTTCTCACCAAGCCGCTCGGTACGGGGATTTATTCTACGGCGCTCAAGCACGGCGCTCTCTCACCCGAGCAGGAAGAATTTTATTATGCTTCGATGGTTACCCTGAACCGAGTTGCCTCTCTCGTCATGAAAAAATACGGCGCGGCCGCTTGCACGGATGTTACGGGATTTGGTCTTCTCGGGCATGCGCTCGAGATGGCGGAGGCCTCCGATGTGACGATCGCGCTCGACGTTGACAGGGTGCCGAAGCTTCCCGAAGTATTGGAACTCGCCGAGCGCGGATATCTCACCGGCGGCGGCATGGCGAACCGCGAGTATGTTAAAAATAAATTAATTTTTTCGGGAGAGCTTGCTCCCGAAATGGAAATGTTACTATACGACGCGCAGACCTCGGGTGGTCTGCTCGTAGCCCTGCCGCGGGAGCGGGGCGATGATTTTCTCGAAGAAATTCACGCGCGGGGGATTCGTGATGCCGGTATTATCGGCGAAATTCTGAAAGCGGTTGATACGAGAATAATCGTGAGAGCGAAGTAGATTCTTCAGCGCGCGATCGTGTTCTTCATCACGTTTCTTTATTACAGCCGGTCGTTCCCACGGGGAAAATAATATTCGCGTGCGAGGACGCTTCGCGCCGTGCAGGGCGAATTGCGTCTGCGGCGGCCGGCGTCGCGTTGCCGCTCGGACGCAAATCTTACGCACGGCGGTGAAAAAAATGTCCGCACGTTTTTAAAAAATCTGCTTCGTGCGAATTTTTTTCTTGACGGGTATTTTCGTGCTTTTTCCGGGGGAGCCGTGCTCTGCTTTTTATCTCTTCTCCGCGGTGCGTGCGCGCCGCCTGCCGGGCGATCTCTAGCAGTTCCGGCTTTTTTATTCGGAGACGTGCGATCGCGCCGCTGCGATGATCTCTCTACCCGAAAAAATCATGTGGTATAATAATTCCGGTTGCGCGATGGGGAACGACGACGGGAAGTGCGAGATGCGTATGCCGGCTCAATTCGATGATATTGAGATGCTGGTAGCACGGCACCGTCCGGCCAAGGTCATTCGGGATCGGATCAAGCCGGTGTTCGTCATGAATCCCGATACGGGGAGCGGCGGTGATGGAGGATCTATGATCGGCACCGGCTGCAAAAGAACGGAATCTGCATTTCTGTCCGGCACAACTGCTGGGGGCGCCAATGTGTCCTCGACAGGGAATAGTGAGATTTCGAGTCTCAATATTGAGACTGAGCGCACAGCCGGCCGTGCATCGGCTCCCGGCGAGGGACGTGATATTCCAAGCGTAGGGACTGATACGCCGAATTCCGGAAGCGATGCTCGGGCGGAGTCAGAGTGAGTCATGGTTACCAAGAAATTCAAGATAGAATTCGCCGTGGAGCCGGAATTCATTGATAAGTTAAATAAAATCAAGGCGATCATGTCACCGAAATTCCCGAACGGAATAGGTCTTGAACAGGTGATCGATATTCTCATGGATGAGTGCCTTTATTGACATGGTCCGGAAAGAAGAATGAAAACGAGGGAGGAGCACCGTGGGAACGAGAACAAAGGGGGCGTCGGGAAGCGCAGTGATGCGCGAAATACAAGGCCGGAGAAAGAGCACGAGATGGATGGGGAACGGTGCGCGGGAGAGAAAGACCGCAACGTAGGCCTCGGTTCGAGGGATGTCACGAAAAAACAGAAAGATTCACGATCCACTCCCGCGCGAATCCGCCACATTCTCAGACTCCTCTGCCCCGCGCACAACCGGCTCGCGGCGGAGAAAGAGTTAGGCAGGGAGTACATGGAAGCACATGGAGAAGTTCTACAAGAGAGAATAATTGAAGCCGGGCGGCAGCGCGAAGCCGGACGTTACAGCCGCAATTCGCTAGTGAGGCTCGGTATCTGTACAATCGAATATATATTTTGACTTACAGAATCGCTGAAATCAGAACAATATCGGAGTGGATAATTGGATAAAGATTCCTTTGTTATCACAAGGAATTTCTATTTAAGAATAGTATGACTGAGTTGAAGAAAATAACCGAATTGGTAGAGAGATTCGATCGAAATATCGAGAGTTATCGTTCTCCAAGCTATAACGGGACACAGGTAAGGCGTGAATTTATTGATCCTATGTTCAAAGCGCAGGGATGGGATATCGATAACGAAAAAGGGTACGATGAGGCATACAAAGAAGTAGTACATGAGGATGTCATAAAAGTGGGAGGATTTACAAAGGCTCCTGATTATAGCTTTCGTGTCGGTGGAACTTGAAAATTCTTTGTAGAAGCGAAAAAACCTTCAATAAACTTGAAGGATGACATAACACCTGCATATAGCTTCGTCGGTATGCCTGGTCGGCGAGACTACCGCTTAGTATTCTGACGGATTTCGAGGAATTTGCCGTCTACGATTGCCGAATTAGGCCATCTATAAAAGATAAACCATCAAAAGCACGTGTACTCTACTATAAATACACAGACTACTGGGACAGCTGGGATGATATCTACAATTAACCTTAATCCGTCAAAATATCTTTGTCCATAACCTGGCCGGGCGCCGGGACG
>CBFCXB010000395.1:0-3158 GCA_965601905.1 uncultured bacterium
CGAGCGGCCGTTTGCCGACATCCGCGATATTCACCAGTTGGAGCAGTTCATCGATGCGCCTGCGGGCGGCCGCGCCCCCGAGCCCCCTCCGGGCCGCAAGGTACCGCAGGAACTCGCTCGCGGTCAGGGTGGGATAGATGCCGAAGTTCTGGGGAAGGTACCCGAGCACCGAACGGACGGCGTTCGGGGAGCGGGCGATGTCCATCCCGTTCCATTGCACCGTTCCCCGCGTCGGCCTGGTGACGGTGGCCAGTATGTTCATCAGCGTGGTTTTCCCGGCCCCGTTCGGTCCCAGGAGCCCCAGCACGCCGGGGCCCGCC
Source organism: uncultured bacterium (assembly GCA_965601905.1). Lineage (GTDB taxonomy): Bacteria > Krumholzibacteriota > Krumholzibacteriia > Krumholzibacteriales > Krumholzibacteriaceae > DATKWS01. The sequence continues at coordinate 321 of CBFCXB010000395.1, forward strand.
TTCAGGCTGAAATCCCGCAGTCCCCACACTCCTCCCCTGTACTTCTTGCCGGCGCCGTCTATGAGAATCTCCATGGCGATTCGCCCGTTCCTTTCTATAATGCCGATTGTTCCGCTGAGTCAGCGGGGATTATGTACCTAGTTGGACGCACGCGGACGGGAAAAGTTTCATTGTGTGCGATCAATAGAGCGCTGCCCGTGGGATCGTTCAGCTAGAAGCTCGTTGAAGATGGGTATGTATTGGTATATAGTGATAATGAACGACACTATTAATGAAAATGAGGTAGGGGCCATCATGGATAGAAAAATTTATCCGATCAAGAAACTAACGCTATCGGAATGTAGAGACAACGGCCAACCCCTGATCGCGGACCCTGCCGCCTGTATAGATATGATGTGGCAGTTGACCATCGATGCATGGGCTTTCAAGGGAGAATCAATTGCTGAATCCCGATTACAGAGACATATTGTCGCTCTTCAACCAAGAAAAGGTTGAATATCTCGTAGTAGGCGCCTACGCGCTTGCCGCTCATGGATTGCCGAGAGCAACCGGCGGCATTGATATAAGGAGAAATGACATAAGGGCACAAGACTTTGTTGACTTGGAACGCTTGTCCGATTGATTTCGGGGTCTATTTTACGTATCTCACCTCCGTGCCACCTCGATGTGGAACGAGATAATACCTGTCATTCCAGAATCGAAACGAAAGGATAACAATGAAGAGTTACCGCAAAGAGCTCTGGTGCAATGTGCCCTCGCGACGAGCATTCATCAATATCACGCCGCAGGTCGAGGAGTGCCTCGCGGAGAGCGGTGTCCAGGAGGGGCTCGCACTGGTGAATGCGATGCATATCACCGCATCCGTTTTCATCAATGACGACGAGAGCGGCTTGCACCAGGATTACGACGACTGGCTGGAGAAGCTGGCGCCGCACGAACCGGTCAGTCACTACCGACACAACCGGACCGGCGAGGACAACGGCGACGCGCACCTCAAGCGCCAGGTCATGGGACGGGAGGTCGTCGTGGCGGTGACCGGCGGCCGGCCGGATTTCGGTCCGTGGGAACAGATTTTCTACGGCGAGTTCGACGGGCGCCGCAGGAAGCGCGTGCTGGTCAAGATCATCGGGGAGTGAGGGCCGGGGTCATCGCGCGGACAATCTCCACCTGATGAGTTTGTCGAACAGTTCGGTCTTGATCACCATCTTATTTTCGGTTTTCCATTCGCTATCTTCTTCGGCCGAGATGTCGATCAATCCGAACCTTTTCATGAATCTCTTGAGCACCCGCAAGCAGTAACACGACTCGAATGTCTCCCGCGGGGAACTGTAACTGGTGCCTGTGAAGTCCCCGACCGCCATGGGGAAAGCATCGAGAAACCGGTTGGCGTAGAATCTCGCTTCCCGTTTTTCTCCACCGTGCGTGCCGACGAGGTACAGGGAGAAGGCGAATCCGTGCTGTATGATCGGGGAGGTGTCGTAGCGGTCCTCGTAGCCCCAGTTGTATTTGGTGGCGAAAACCTCGAGGAGATACCGGTAGAGCTCTCCTGCGGAGTATCGCTCGAACGTTTTCTTGTACTTGTTGGTGAGCGTCAATTTGCCGTGCCGTTTTTTGGTGAATCCGGCCAGGCGTGTGAGCAGATTGATCGTGTGGATGTACGGCGCGTCTTCCTCGCCCCGTATAGGGATGTCGTCGATCCATAGGCTCTCGTATGCCGGGAAATTCATGTCCCGCAGCTCACGGACGAGCTTGAGCGGCAGGTTCCCCTTCTGCGTGAGCTTCACCGGTTCGCGCTCCCGAATGAGATCGAGGTACCGGATGATATGATCGATGAACCGCGTCGTCCTGATCTCTGCATCGTCCACATTCGTGTCGATCAGCAAGGGCGACGCCTCCGGATCGAACGGGCTGAAGATCAGGATTTCCGCTTCCATGGGACTCAGCTCCTCGAAACCGGGAAGCTTCCGACCGCGTGCCGCCCGCCGATCGTGTGCCGCCGGCCCGACGCCTTCTGATAGCGGCGGCTCGTCCTCCGTCTCGACGCCTTCACCTGTGCTGAGGTAATTGTGCAGGCCTGCGGTGGCCTCCATCAGCCTGTCGATGTCTTCGCTCAGTTTCACATCGATGCCCAGGGCCGTCGCAACCGGTTCGAGCATCCGCGCCGTCTCTTTCTTGCCCGTCAGTATCGTATCCGGCAGTCTTTCGGCTTTCTCGATGAAAAACATGAGCTGCTGCGGAAATTCCGTCAGGTAACCGGAAGGGGATGCGGTATGGAAACCGAAAATCGTGGGCGACTCGTGATCGACGCACAGCAACACACGGGGAAAGTACGCCCGATCTCCCTCGTCCGTAACGAGTCCCGGCAGGTAGTAATAATCCATTTCCCAGGTATCGGCGGTGCGGGCGATATTCTTCCGTATCCTCGCGATGCGCACTTCGTCCAGCGGTTCGGCGGGAACGGCGCATTCATCGGTGATGAACAGTTTTATCCATGCATCCCTCCATTGCAGGCCATCCGTTCCCCGTTCCGGCACTCTCACCAGATACCCCTCGCCGCCTGGAGGGGTGAGGATGCCGGGATTTTTCCTGAAGCGGAGCGCCACCTCTATCGCCTGCTCGAGGATGTGAATGAAGAATTCGGCCTCACGGGCATTAACGTGCCAGGGCTCGAGACCCGGGCTGTGGCTCCTGATTCGGGGCCAGGCATGGGGACCGGCCGCGCGGTAGCCAACATCCTCCAACTCCCGCTTGTCTTCCTCATCGAGTTCCTCCTCGTCTTCGAACGATACCGTCAGGAATCGTTGCGAGAGGTAGGCATCGATATAGTGCAATCGTATC
>CBFCXB010000396.1:0-3156 GCA_965601905.1 uncultured bacterium
TTGCGCTCTTCCCGGAGCGGCAGCCAGCGCTCGGCATCGACCCAGACGGTACGGGCGTGATAGGCGACATCGCGCGCCTTCGCCGTCATCTCGACCTTCCAGCAGGGACGGCCGTCGATTTCCTCGCTCCCGAGCACTTCGGCGTCGTATCGTTCGAGGAGATTGTGGTTCTCCGTGAGGTCCTCGTACGAGAGATCCGATCCCATCACCGACTGTCGAAGCAGATGCCCCGAGATGGAGATGATGCGATCGTTCGGCTCGGGGGTGTATGTCCAGAGCTTGTCCTCGAGACGCAGCATCTTCTTGCCCCGTTCACGCGGGGGTGAGAGGTATTCGACGAAGGCGCGGTCCGTCCCCTTCTTCCAGGTCTTCGATGTGATCGTCCGGGTGCCGCTCCGCCCGCGCACGATCATCGTGTTGGTGCTGACGGCCTGATCGGCCATCAGGTTCTCGTCCATCCGCTCCAGTATCTCCTCGCCGGTCGGCGGATCACGCAAGCCGGCTGCGCCGGTTCGCGTGCTGTCCGGTTCCGATCCGCCGGTGAGGGCCGGTACCAGCGAAAGCAGGATTATGAGAGATATTTTCATGCTTCAAGCTCCTTGAACAGCTGCGCCGTCTGGCGTCTGAATATCCCGATGCCGGAGGCGGCGCTTCCCAGGAAGGTCGCCAGCAGTCCCGGCATGAATCCGATGTAGTAGGCGAGGGGATTGATCTTCGCCCGGATGATATTCGCGATGAGTATCGTCGATTCCTTCATCATTCCAGAGATATCGAGACCCACCTCCTGGAGGTAGTACGAGACAGCGAGGCCGACGGCCGTCCCCGTGACCGATCCGACGATCCCGACGAGGAACGATTCGTACAGTATCGAACGATAGACATGCCCCTTCGACTCGCCGATCGCGAGCCGCACGCCGATCTCCCCGTACCGGCGTATTCCCGCCATGAGGCCGGCATTCCAGAGTACGATCGACATGACGAAGAAGAAGACGAAGAGAATGATCGATACCCTGAACCGGGCGACGTCGAGGTATTCGCCGAGGCCGTTCTGGTCGCGCAGCGTCACCATGACGGGTGAGAATTCGTCGTGCGGGAGCGTGACGCCCTCGTTGAAGGCGGCGGCGGTCCGCGCGGCCGCCCGCTCGTTGAAGACGAGATTCGGGAAGAATCCGAGCAGCTCTCCCGCGCCGTTCTCCATGTTGAGCGCGTACTGCACGTCTGCGATGTCGGCGATAATGGTGTTCCGGTCGAGGGGACCGATCCCGAAGCGGACCGTTCCCACTACGGTGAAATTCTGTATCGCCATGCTTCCATAGGCGGTCGCGCTGATGATGGTGGCCGTGCCGCCGATGCCGACGTCCAGTTTCCGGGCGAACTCGTCGCTCACGAGGATCTCATTCGGTTTCCCGGGGAGACGGCCGCGCACGAGCGCCCCCTCGAGTTGCAGCCGTTTCGCCTCCTTCGATTCCGCGCCGAGTAGGTCGACCGCGATTCCGAGCGTCGGACCCTGCGAGCGCGTTTCACCGTTCTCGTCGGGAATGTCGAGGAGACCGCCGAACTTGATCCTCGGCGTCCACTCCAATCCGGGGTACTCCCGTTCGAGGGCGGGCAGCATCTCGCTGATGCCGGTGAGGGCCATGTCGTTCGGCAGCTGGGTGGCGATCTCCCGGTACCCGCGCGTCATGATCTTCACGTGCCCCGTGTCGAGCCGCGCGTTGCTCCTGATCGCCTCGTCCATGAAGCCGTGCATGAAGCAGTACATCACGATCGACGTGGCGACCCCCACCGTGACGATAAGTACGGGAAAGAGACTCCGGTTACGGTCTCTCAGCAGCCCTTTCAGCAGAAATCGTATCATGCCCGTTTACCCCTCAGTGCATCGGTCGGCTTCAGTTTCGCAATCTTTGTCGCGGGCAGGTAGCTGACGACGGTGATGGCGAAGAGGACCAGCACGGTGGTTCCCAGCACGAGCCGGAATCCATAGTATGGGTACAATACCTCCGGAACGGCCACGCCCGTACCGGACGCTATCTCCGGAATCGAAAGCCCCTTCGCCAGTGTCAGGGACAGTATCGGAATTCCGTACACCGCCCCGATGGCGAGCGCGAAGAGCCCGTGGAGCGCTCCCTCGAACGTGAAGAGGGCTATCACCTTGAGACGCTCCATGCCGAGGGCCATCAGGGTGCCGATCTCCCTGCGGCGGCGCCAGATCGAGAGGACCTGCGTGTCGAAGATCGCGAGAAGACCCATGAGCAGCAGCAGGCCGTAGAGGATATTCATGCTCACCGATTTCATCTTGACGAGATCCCTGATATCCTTCAGCAGGTAGTCGGGGCTCCGGTGGATCCAGTCCGCTCCGGCGTCCGGCGTATCGCCGTATTCCTTCCGCACAACGACGAGCGTCGCCTCACCGGGCGCCTGGAGCATGCGGCGGAGCCGCTCGATCGGCATCCAGATCTGCCCCTGGTCGACGGAGGGGACGGTCGTGTGCATGATCTGAACGATCCGGATGTCGTCGGCGTCGAACGTGCCGTTCACATCGCGCCACCGCACGGTGACGTAATCGCCGATCGCGAGCTTCGTCTGCTCGGCCATCTGCGCGCCGATCAGCGCCGGTATGGCGTCCGACTCCGCGCCGGCCAGCTCCCCGGTCGGGAGGTTGAGCACCCCCTGGGCCGGATCGATCCCCTTCAGCAGCACCGATCGCACACGCCCCTCGGGGTATATCGCGCCGGTCGTGATGAGAATCGGCGCCGCGTTCCCGGCGGCGACGAGATCGGCGAGCGCGGGGGGGAGGGGTGCGTGGCTGTCCTCCAGCGTCAACGGATCGTACGGGTCGTACGAGTGGTGCCAGTACTGCCCGCCGGCGACCTCGGCGTCCGTCTTGGCGTTCATCGCGTACCGATTCAGTCCCTCGATGAATCCCTGCACCCAGATGATCATGACGAAGGCGAGCGAGAGGACGAATACGTTGAGCCAGGTCCGCAAGCCCGCGCCGATCAGGTTCCGCAACGCCAGTTTGAAGATCATTGCCTGTCCCCCCACTTCGGCGTGACCGTCTCGTCGGCGGCCACCCGTCCATCGTTCAGGGTGATCTTCCGTCTCAGGTATCCGATCACCTTTGCATCATGCGTCGCGAATACGAACGTCGTGCCG
>CBFCXB010000397.1:0-3151 GCA_965601905.1 uncultured bacterium
GGACGATGATGATCTTCGCCGCCTGCTTCGCAGCTTCGAGTGCCTGCGAGAGGGGATCCTTATCTTCGTGTTTCTTGGGTTCTTTGTCCGCAGTCGGCGACTCGAGGCCGGGGATACCGTCGATCGAATCCTCTTCCGCCGTTACGGTTCGAGCTTCTGCCGGATATGACTTGATCCCGACGAACACGTTGAACAGGCTTCTGTTCATGGATTTGCACATAACATGGGTGAGGATGGAACCCGAAGAGGCGACCGTGGCGCCGCATGCAATGAGGAGACGGTTCTGTATGATGACGCCGCAGAAAGCGGCAGCCAATCCGGCCGTCGCATTCAGAAAAGAAATGAGAACAGGCATATCCGCTCCGCCGATGCGGATCGAAAATACTATGCCGAGGACGATCGAAACGAACACCAGAAGAATCAGGGCCTGAAGCGTTGCCTGTCCCGACGTGACGGCAGCGACAATGCTCAGGGCGACAGCCAAAATTACTATCCCCGTCAATATGAGACTGTGTTTGGGAAAGACAGTAGGTGTTTGTTTCATCCAGTTTGCCAGCTTCGCGCTGGCGATCATGCTGCCGCTGAAAGTTGCCGCACCTATGACGAGGCCGACTATGCCGGAGATTTCGCTGATTGAATTCAGTAGAGAGGCATCCCGTGTCAATTCGACGAAGGATACGAGGAATACAGCCACGCCGCCGGCGCCGTGCTGGAAGGCAACCATTGCCGGGATGCGGATCATGCTTACACGGGAGGCGATGTACCAGCCGACGAGCGAGCCGAATACGAGAATGATGGCGATGAGAGATATATCGGGCTTTAAAACTGGATTTCGATACAGGATCACTACCAACGAACACAATAGTGCAAAAGCGGCAAGGAGATTGCCGCGTCGGGCGCCTACGGGGGTTCGGAACTGCGATACGCCCACAATGAGCAGTAAAATGATTACGAAATCGATGAGAAGATGCACGATACTGTCTTCTTTCTGAGTTCACCGTGGCGCCGCTACCGTACGGGTGGAAGACCGGCAGGCATCATCCTTTCCGTACGCCGCGACACCACGCACGGTCTATTGGGAATGCCCTTTCTTTTTGAACATCTTCAGCATGCGGTCCGTTATGGCGAACCCGCCGACGACATTGAACGCAGCCGTTGCGATTGCGCTGGCGCCGATCACTTTCTGGGAGATGTTCGTTTCGGCTGAAAACAGCAGGAGCGCCCCGATAATCGTCACTGCGGAGATGGCGTTGGTCATGGACATCAAGGGAGTATGCAACCGTTGCGGCACTCTCAATATCAAAAAATACCCTATTAAGAAAGAAAAGGCAAAAACAGATAACATCAATATTATGTCCGCCATTTTTCCGCTCCCTCGGGTTTTAGCAGCAATGGTCAGGATTCGTTCATGGCTTTTAGGGTGCCCTTGTGCAGGATCTTTCCCTTGTGGGTGACGATCGAATGCTGAACAATGTCGTCGTCCAAATCGAGCGTATCGATGCCGTTTTTAAAAAGGTTTTTAACGTATTCATACATATTGTTCGAATAGAGCCAGCTCGCATGAACCGGTACCGAACCGGGGATGTTCTGGACTCCCGAAATCAGCACGTTATGGCGGGAAACTTCTTGTCCTGCTTCGGTGAGTTCGCAGTTTCCGCCCTGATCGATTGACACGTCCATGATCACCGAGCCCGGGGCCATGTTGCCGACCATTTCGTCGGTTATCAGGATAGGTGCTACTTCCCCGGGAACCAGAGCGGTGAGAGCGATGATGTCCGCTTCTTCCACGTGAGGCTTCAGCGCCTCACGTTCTTTTTCTATCCAATCAGCCGGAAGAGCTTTTGCATAGCCGCCTGTCCCGATTGCCAGTTCTTCAGGCGCCTCGAAACCAACGACTTTAGCGCCGAGACTGACGGCCCCCTGGCGTGCATCCTCACGGATGTCCACGGCCTTTATGGCGCCGCCGAGTCGTTTTGCCGTGGCGATGGCTTGCAGGCCTACGACGCCGCAACCGATAATCAGGAATTTCGCCGGTTTGATGGCGCCGATGGCAGTACCGATCATGGGGATGAACTTGGGAAAACGATGGGCCGCCATGATAATCGATTTATACCCGGTGACGGTGCTCATCGACGTCAGCGCGTCCATTCGTTGTGCTCTCGATGTGCGTGGAATCCCGTCCATGGTCAGCGATGTGATATTCCTGTCGCGCAGCATCCTGACCATGTCATGATGTGCCGGATTCGCTGGGTGCAGGAACGTGATAAGGATCGAACCCTCTCTCATCATTTCCAATTCGTTCTTGCGGGTCTTTTCGTTGAAACAGGGCTGCTTCACCTTCAGTATGATATCGGATTTGGCATAGAGTTCACTCGCCTCGCCGATGATCTTCGCGCCGGCTTTTTCGAACTCCTCATCGGGGTGCAGCGCTCCATCGCCGGCAGAAGACTCCACGAGAATGTCGAAACCCAAATCTATGTATTTGGCAATTACATCGGGGAGTGCGGCAACTCTGTATTCCTGATCCAGTATTTCCTTCGGTATTCCGATAATCATGAGAGACCTCGATTTCTTATGGCCCATTGAGCCGCACCGTGCATAACTTTTTTGCGCGCCGGGGCTGCTGATTCGTCTTATCGGTGAAATTTAGCACGTCGACCTGCAAAAATGCAATATCATATTTTTCCCGATGTAGTGAAAAACAGAGCGCGAAGACTTATAAGCGCATTAAGAAAAGAGGAGTACCCGTCTAAATGGCACCTGCCAGGAAGTTCCATGTCCGTACGCGGACTGAACTGCGAGGTCAACATGGGTTCGGCAAAAGGGAAGGAGGAAATCGTAGGAAGCGCTGTTCTCCCTGTCAGTCACTTATCGTGGCATTTACGCGATCTGTATTTGAGGCTTTCGGAAATATGAACATGAGGCTTGACACCGGTATCCACTCCTTTATATTCACAGGTAGCCTAAAGACCCACTGAGTGGGCCTTTACTGTCCATCAGGCGCAAGTGCGCGGCAGGGTGCTAATTATCATAAGTCATCCTAAGGTAAGGAGGCAAATATGTCGAAAGCCGTCGAGACCTTTATGTCAAAAATCAAGACCCGCGACCCCAACCAGCCCGAGTTCCACCAGGCCGTTCACGAGGTTGCGAG
>CBFCXB010000398.1:0-3150 GCA_965601905.1 uncultured bacterium
CCGTTGACGAGTGCCCGCGCTATCGCGACACGCTGGCGCTCGCCCCCCGAGAGCCGGATGCCCCGGTCTCCCACGAGCGTGTCGTACCCGTCCGGAAGGGATACGATGAAATCGTGGATATGGGCTTTGCGCGCCGCCTCCGTGATCTCCTCCTCCGTCGCCCGGCGGTTTCCGTAGCGCAGGTTGTCTCCGATGGTCGTATTGAACAGAAACGTTTCCTGCGAGACGATCCCGATCTGCCTCCTGAGATGCTTCACCCTTATATCTCGGATGTCCCGGCCGTCCAGGGTGATGACGCCGCCCGTGGGATCATAGAAACGGCAAACGAGATCGATGACGGTGGTCTTGCCTACGCCGCTCGGACCCACGATCGCCACCGTCTGGCCCTTGCGTACATCGAAGGTGACATCCCGGAGGATCGGCTCGCCGGGCAGATACGAGAAGCTGACATTCCCGAAGCTCATCTCTCCCCGTACATCAGGGAGGGAAACGGCCTCCGGCGCGTCACGAATCTCCGGCTCGATATCGAGAAACTCGAAGATTCGATCGATCGATGCGAGGGCGGTCTGGACGGTGATGTTGAGCTGGGCGAGACGGAAGACCGGCGAGAAGAGATCCCCGATGTAGGCGTAGAAGGCGACGAGCCCGCCGATCGTGAGCGCGCCCCCCATCGTGCGGTACCCACCGTACCACAGGACCAGGGCGGGACCGAGGGCGACGAAGAAACCGGCCGATGAGGTGGCGAACGAGCCGAGCACGCCGAGATCGATCCGCAGGTTTATCATCTCCTTCCCCTTGCGGAGGAAGCGCCGCGCCTCGTACTTCTCCCCTACGAACGACTGCACGAGCTTCATGCCCGATATCGTCTCCTGGAAGAAGTTCAGGATGTCGGCCACCTTCTCGCGCACCTGGCGGCTCTTGAAACGAATCTTCCTGCTGAAGAAGGCGATACTGACGGCGAAGGCGGGAAACACGGAGAGGGAAACAAGTGTCAGCCTCCAGTCGAGGTACAGCACGACGGCGAGGATCGCGATCACGGTCAATAGATCGGTGATCAGGTTCACGAATGTCGAGGTGACGATCTGCTGGAGCGACCCGACGTCGTTGTTGATCCGCGAGACGACCTCGCCGATCTTGGTCTTTTGGTAGAATCCCATGTGGAGCTTCTCGAGGTGCTGGAAGAGCTGGCTGCGAATGTCGAAGAGGATCCGCTGCCCCACGAAGTTGAAGAGGTACGCCGTGATGACGTTGAAGAGCCCGCGGATGACGTATATCCCCAGCAGCGCGATCATCACGACGTGCAGCAGCCCGACGTTACGTTCCACGATAACATTGTCGATCAGGACCTTGATCACGAGGGGATCAACGAGGGTGAGGGCGACACTTATCCCCATGCAAACGAATACCGACACCTCCATCCACCAGTACGGACGCAGGTAGTTTAGTATCCGCACCATCTTTTCACGGGACATCTTGTACTTCTTACGGTTCATGATCTACGGAAATGCCCATCGTAGTGGTGGAATGAAATCCGGATCATCGCGCGGCAGGCTACCGGTTCAATTTGAGCACGATCTCGATCAGGCGGACCTTGTGCTTGACGACGACCTTGACCGTGCCCGAAAGCCCGCGCTTCAGGGCGACCGTCGAGGAGCCGACCTCGACCCACGGATCGTCTATCCGCACGGTCGTCTCGAATACGACGCCCGCATTGGTCATCTCCGGCCGCGGAGAGATGGCGACGACCTCACCGTGAAAGACCTTGTAATGGCGGTGGGGGAAAGCGTTGATGAATATGTTCGCCTCCTGCCCCTCCCTGACATGGGGGATATCGGACTCGTGAACCTGTGCGGAGAAATTCATCATGGCGAGGTCGCCGATCTCCATGATCGCCGTTCCCGTCGACACGCGCGTGCCGGCTAGTTCCTCCACGCCGGACGTCAGGACGACGCCCGATGCCGGCGCTACGATGACCGTCTTCGCGAGCCTCTCCCGCGCGAGCTCGTACTCCCGCTCCGCCAGCTCGACCGTTTTCTCCTGCTCGGTGATCTGGATTTCATACTGCCGTTTCATCATGCCGATCCGCTCGGCGAGCGATGTATAGTACGACTGCGCCAGCTCGTATTCCAACCGCTTGTCGTCCCGCACCTCCGCGCTGATCAGATCGTTCGCGTACAGCTCCTCGGCCCGTTCGTATTTCTCCCCGGCGCTCTCCGCCCGGCGTTTCGCCTGGTAGACATTGGCGAATGCCCACTGCGCCTCGAACGAAGCGCTGAGTTCGAGATTCTGGTAGGCCTCGCGGAGCTGCACGAGGTTCGTTCGTTCCCGGTCACGTGCGCGCTCCGTCTGATCAACGGCCAGTGTGATCTCGTCGGGCCGGAGCACGGCGAGTGTGTCACCGGCCCTCACCGTATCGCTCTCGTGCACCAGAATGTCCCGCACGACACCGTCGATCTGCGGTTTGACCCGTTCGTAACGCGCAGGAATGACGGTGCCGTACGCCTCTATCGTCTTGTCCATTCTCCCGAAGACGAGCACGAAGAGTGCGACGATGAGAATCAGGATGATCAACGTACCGATGACGCTTATCAGTCTGAATCGGCGGCGCACACTCCCTGCCTCTCGTAGAGTTCCCTGACCATGTCACTACACATCCTGACGATCCGCCCCGCATTCTCCTCGTTCAGCCCGGCAATATCATGAACAGCTTCGTAGCCGGCGACAGGCGCCCCTTCCACAAGTGAGGTGAGCGCGGGATGGAGGTGCGACGGTTTGGAGAAGAGCCCTCCGCTGCCGGCGACTACGAGGAGCTTGAGCGCCGATGTCGCGAGCTCCCGGGCGCTGAGAACGGCCTCTTCCCATCGATCACCAGCGACATGCCGCGGGGCGGCGGCGTGCCCCGCCTTCAGCTGATCTATCTGCGCACCGACAAACATCCGCGCCGGCCTGAGAGAATCGAGACGATCGAGGAGGCCGCCCAGCACACCGTCACGATCGTAGAGGATCTCGGCATCGTTCAGCTTGTGGCAATCGAACACATCCCCCCACGCGGCTAGCCCCCCCTCGATTGTCGACTCGTTGTAATCAACCGGGAGGAACGCTAGTTCGAGGCGTCGGCCCGCTTCGCTGAATCGTGGAGGCTCGGGGTGG
>CBFCXB010000399.1:0-3142 GCA_965601905.1 uncultured bacterium
TGCATATGCGCCACAATGGATTTGCCATTGAACAGTACAGAGTTTGCAGGCGCTAGAGTCACTGCTACTCCAGAATTGCTCTCAGGTATCACTCAACGGTAGTCGTGTCGTGTAGTGTGTATCGGGGTTACCTGCGTGAAAATCTATCTCGATCTAGAATCAGCGACCGGTGAATGGCGCCGTCCCTCGGAGCATGCCTATCTCACCGGAAGGTGCTCAACTGAGATGCCTTAGCACCGCCAATGACACGGTTTCACTTCCTGTAAGCCAACCCCCGGATGCCAAAACCTCATGCACCGTAGATGCCCCCCTCCGTTTTTACGAAAAATGGATTTTATCACACACCATTTGAATTGTCAATACAATACAACGCTTTGGCCCCGATCGGTGCGCGCTTCCAGCTAAGGTTATGTCTTGACAGATAATATGAGTGATGAAAGAATAAAAACGGCTCATAAGATGAATGGCATGAACGATGCCTACGAGTAGAAAAATCGATTGATATAAAGATAGGAGCTGCCATGAAACGGACGTTGTTTTTTCTCGTTCTGATTCCGGGAATTCTGACACTCGTGACTCCTGCGGCGCATGCCCAGTACAATGTCCCGCACGGCACCTTCAGTTGCGGCGGGGGTGTGCGAAGCGGCAGCCACTTCACCTACGATACGGCGGGACAGGGTCCGATCGGCATCGCGAGCGGCGGCTCATACATAGTCAAGTCGGGCTTCTGGTACGTGGCCGAACTCTCCTCCACGGTTGATGTCGCCATCACCAATTTCGAGGCCGAATACTCCGACGACATCGTCGTCCTCCGCTGGAACATCTCGGCAACAGAACCGTTCGAGGGATGCAATGTATACCGTGCCGACGGCGAGAGCGGGGATTTCTTCCGGATCAACACCGGGCTCCTCTCGCCCGAATCGATCGACAGCTATCGTGACGAAACCGCCATCCCGGGGCGCTCGTATCGCTACCGCCTCGGCGCCGTGACGGCGGAGGGAGAGATGTTCTCGTTCACCATCTCACTCTCCCTGCCGCCGAAGCCCCTGACCCTGTACCAGAACTTCCCCAATCCCTTCAATCCATCGACCAGCATTGCGTTCTTCCTGCCCGCACAGGAGCGCGTACGGATCGCCGTGTATGACATCGAGGGCAAGAAGATACGGGTACTGTGCCACGGAATGCGCGAAGTGGGAAAGCACACGGTGATCTGGAACGGGACCAATGCCGCGGGGAATGCGGTCGGCTCCGGCGTCTACTACTACCGTCTCGAGGTCGGCAAAAAGGTCCTGACCAGGAAGATGGTGATACTGCGATAGAAATCGCTGATCAAGCCGGGGCTCCATTTGATACTCCCGTATCGGGATTCCCATGAACTTCCGTGAGGACGTTCCCCCGACCGGCATACGGCAACTGCCCGTCGCGGGCGTTGGCGCACCGGGAACGGGACGCAGCATCGCCATACCCAACGGCAACAATAGTCTTGACAAACAGTTGTACCGGTTGGGACTATTGTTCCATGCTCAAATCGCATAGTACGAGATTACCCAACCGTAGAGACTCGATTACCATTCGCCCATTACGAAGGAGGCCCATTCATGATACGGCTGCTTGCGATCACCGTGCTGCTCATCGCGGCATCATCACTCGCGGGGTATGCAGTCATCCCGCAGACCCTGAACTACCAAGGTGTTCTGACCGACGCCGGTGGTTCCGCCGTCTCCGACGGAACGTACTCGTTGACCTTCCGCTTATACGACGTGCCGGCGGGAGGCAGTCCGCTCTGGGATGAAACACAGGGCACCGTCAATGTATCGAAGGGTATCTTCAACGTCGACCTGGGCACGGTTGAGCCTCTGAATCTATCCTTCGACGAGCAGTACTTCCTCGGTATCTCGGTCGAGGGGGAGGCGGAACTGGTCCCGCGGATATTTCTGGACGCAGCGGCGTACAGCCTCGCTTCCCGCAGCGTCCGCGGCACATCGAACGTGATCCCGGCGGACGGCTTTGTGGGTATCGGAACACTATCTCCCAACGATCCGCTCACCGTTGAATCGAGCGACGCCGTGGGTATCCGCTTCAACGGGAGCGCCTCCGCGTGGGCGGGGATCTATACCAATGCCACGCAGTCGTCCGGCCGGCCCCAGTTCGGATACACACGCGGCAGCGTGCTCAAGGCGAGCACCTACGTCGACACCGACGACACCTGGAAACTCTACATGAATGGCTCCGTTCGCCTGACGGTGAAGCCGGACGGCACTGTCGGCATCGGTATGACGGCGCCATTGGAGCGGCTCGATATCGCCGGCGCGATAAGAATCGGAACGGCAGCCGGAACGAACGCCGGCACGATGCGGTTCAGCGGTGGGGATTTCGAGGGATACGACGGCAGCACGTGGAAGTCGCTGACCGCCACGGGCGGCAGCGGCCTGCCCGCCGGCGGTGCGGGCCAGACGCTCCGCCACAACGGCAGCGCCTGGATCGCGACGAGCAACCTGTACAACAGCGGCACGGCGATCGGTCTCGGCACGACGAGCCCCGGCCGGGATCTCCATATCTATCGCGACGTCAATGCGACCGCCGGCATCACGATCGAGAATCCGAACGCCGGGGCCAGCGCGATGGAGCGGATCAGCTTTATCGGCGCGGGCGGCGATGTCGCCGGACTGGCCATGTACGGACCGGGGCATTCCGCGTATGCAAACGAGATGCACCTGTTCAATAACCGCGCCGGCGGTCTCCTCGAGCTGTTGGCCGGCGCGGGCGGCGTCACGATCCTGGGAAGCGGTGCGATCGGCGTGAACAAGTCGAACCCCGCCGCCACACTCGACATCGCCGGGGGGAACTGGAACCTCGACGGTACGAACGGCGACGTACGGATCGGGAACGACGCCTACCGACTCAAGATCGGCGTCGCCACGGACGGCCTCGGCGCCGGCACCGCCGGGATCCGCGTACAGGGCGGTCAGGAAAAGCTCATCCTCGGCGCCGGCTCGGCCGAGGTGCTGTCGGTCGAATCATCCGGCGATGTCAGTATCGGCTCCGATGTCCAGACCGGTCAATTGAAAGTCTACCAAAACGGATCGACGATGCCGACCTTTGAAATGGTCAATGGAATATATGGGGGCGAGTTCCATACCTA
>CBFCXB010000400.1:0-3137 GCA_965601905.1 uncultured bacterium
TGATCATGCCGAATGTGACGGCGACCAATCCCGCCGCCGCGATACCGGCACCGAGCGTACGGATCGACTTGGCCGCGAGCTTCGTGTCCCCGAGAGCCGAAGCCAACGCGAGCGCGACGTTCGGTCCCAGCAGCGGCGCGATCACCATCGCCCCGATGATGACCGCCACATCACCCCGTGTCAGGCCGATCGCCGCGACGACCGCCGAGAGGACGACCATGATTAAAAAGATACGGGAGAGCCGGGTGCCCTCGACGATATCCTGGTACAGCTCGTCACGGCTGATGCGATCCGCGTTGACCTTATCTTTCTTCCCCCGGCCCCTCACCTGCTCCGGCGGTTGTTCCTCCTCGGGCGTCAACTCCGGAACCGTGGCCTCCACCGGCAGGAGCATCGCGCGAAAGCCCTCCTTCCCGCCGTACCGTTGATTGATAAGATCGAGCGTGCTCTCTGTCATCTCCGTCGGGAGAAGAACCTTTGCGCGGCCGATCCCCGATTCGATCTCTTCGGTCCAGATTCGTGTCGAGGCCCGCTCGCTCAGAAGCGAAGTGAGGTCGGGAAGGTCCTCTATGGGAATAACGATCTCGATGAGACGCAGTGACAAACTGAATCCTCGTTTGAATGCGCTTCCGGTCCATCCGCTCCGTTTCGAATGCGGCTGGAATCGAGTGTTGGAGATTCACATCCGCATGGTGTTGTTCCGATCGTATGGTAAAACCGTCGGTGAATCCAGAGATATCTTTCCCGTTCTTTACCGGCACGCAAAGATATGCTACAATTCGATGGTGCGGACGCTTCGCGCCGCGCCATCGAATTACGGCTGCGGCGGCCAGCATTGCGCTGCCGCTGAGCCGCAATTACCGCGCTATTGAAGCGATCGGCGATACACATGCATCAGGGGAAAAACCGCAGCACTCTATTCATCATTGCGAGACGATGAAAATCGAACCACTTGTTGTGCCGGTTCTGGCGACGATACTCTGTGCCGGCGCCGTTTCTGCTCCCGGCGCATTGCCGGAGACAGCGGGCGAGACGGAGCGGCGCCTTGCCGATTCGCCCTGCTCGCGCGAGGGAGACGCCGCCCTGTATGTCGATTTCGGTGAGGAGCACCACGACATCGAGGCGGGGAAAACAATTTTTTGGACCGTCGCGCCGGGCAACTTCGGCTTCGTCTCCTCATCCTGCACCGAGACGGATACGTTCTGTCTGCGTGTATACGATACACGGGGATGGACGATCACGGCCGATCCGCCGCTCGAATCGTGCTCTGTGCTGGAACCGGCATATGTCTGGTGGCAGGATATCGGCATCACCGCTCCCTGCGATGCCGCCGTCTGCGAGTACGACACCCTGATCATCGTCATGGCGTACTGCGGCGGGGACGAAACGTGCAACACAGAATGCCGGGACATTCCCGGCTGCGAGGATCCGAACTGGTACGAAGGCGCGCCGTACTACTCGGCGGACACGGTGATCCTGCACGTCGTAGAATCCGCGCCGGCGCTCCATATCATGCAGGACTCCCTGTCCTACGTCGGATTCAGCCAATCGCAGAATTACGTGCCGTTCCTTCTCTGCAACGGCGATCCCTGCGCCGGGCCGGACGTCTACGAATACACGGTGACGAACCGAGGTCACATCGGCGCCCCCTTCGAGCAGGGCGGCACAACCGGGTGGGTGCCCGGTGGAGAATGCGAGAAGGTCTACGCCGTGGTAGATGCGAGCGTCGCGGAGGTGTGCGATCTCGATACACTGACTATCATCGCGTGGGATCAGAAGACGGGAACTGCGTACGACACGTGCGTGCAGCTCATCCACTGCGTCCCGATAATGCCGGTGCCGATTGTAACACCGGTTATGATTCTCATCATGGTGACGGCGACGGTCGTCGTTGCCGTCCTTTCGCTCCGGAAGCGATACACGCAAGTCGGGCATAGATGACCCACCCTTCGTGCAGGCGGACATCCACCGCACAAAACCATCGATCCGGTACACAATGCTCATGCCGTCACCGCCCGGCTGGCGCCACAGATGTAAACCGAACGGCCCTAGCAGGAAGGATAGCCATGTTGAAAATACGTGCACTCTGTCTTTCCGATCTCCACCTGGGATCGGAGACCAGCGTACTGACCGCCGTCGATCCCAAATCGCTGGAGCCCGACACCACGCGGGACAGCCCGGTGCTCGTGAGCCTCGTGGAGTGCCTCAAATCGATCCTCGACCACCACGAAGGCACGGAGAGACCCCATCTCGTGCTCGCCGGCGACGTGCTGGAACTCGCCCTCGCAACGACAAACAACGCCGCCACGGTATTCGCCCGGTTCGCGCAGTTACTGATGGGAAACGCGGAACCACCCGTCGATCGCTCGATCGTTTACGTGCCCGGCAACCACGACCATCACCTCTGGGAAACCGCCCGTGAACGCCAGTACGCGGCATATATCAACGAGGACTCCATCAAGCTGCCGCTGGAACACGCTCCGTGGCACGCGACGCATCTCTTCCCATGGCGGGAGGAATTGAATGTCCCGAACCGCGACGTCGAGAGCTTCCTGCTGACGACGCTTCTCGGTCTCGCCGAATCCTCATCCGGCTCCCGTGTTCTCGCGATGTACCCCAACTACGGCGTCATGAGCACGGACGGCAAGAACCGCTGCACGGTGGTGCATCACGGACACTTCACCGAATCGATGTACCATCTCATGTCCGATCTCAGAAAGGCCGTATTCCCAAAACGGAGAAAATACCCCGAAGAGATTTGGGACGTGGAGGCCGAGAATTTCGCCTGGATCGATTTTCTTTGGGGAACCCTGGGACGTTCCGGCGAGGTCGGAAAGGACATGGAACTGGTCTACAACATGCTGAAAGACGAGGAGGCAAAGAAGCGCCTTGCCGGAAATCTCGCCAGGTCCATTTCGGAGCGGCTCTCCAAACCATGGTTGATCCGCTGGTTCTGCCGAGTAGCCGTCAACGCCGTTCTGCGCAGCCTGATGAAAAAGTTCGCGGGGGCGGAGCGGAGCGTTCCCGACCGGCCGCTCGGCAAGGACTCAGAGGATCGCCTCGGACACTACATCGGGCGGTACGTGCGGAGCCAGCTCGTCAGGGAATGCACGGACGGATTGCCGGATCATGTGACC
>CBFCXB010000401.1:0-3129 GCA_965601905.1 uncultured bacterium
AGGGCGGCGCGATCCCGTATCCGAGCGCGAGGAAATCGACCGAGCGGTGGTTCTCCCAGCTCCCGAGAAACTGTAGCCCGGCCCGCCAGAAGGAACCGGTCCGGGTATCGTATCGCTGCCACTCTACGTCTCCACCGTAAATCTCGAGCGAATAGGCGGTCGGTTCCGCGCCGCCGAAACCGACCTCCATGGCGGACGACTCGACGGCCCGCCGCGGAATCGCATAGAATGCACGCACTTCGATATCCCCGTGGCTGTAAGAAGCCATCGCTCCCTCGAAGAACATCTCGGGCCCCAGCTCTTCGAGGCTTTCGATCAGGAGCACCCCTGCCGCCGCACCGCATCCGCACCCGGCATCGCCGCCGGTACGCGGATTGTCGTCCCAGTCCCACCGCATCATGGTGAGCGGACTCATGTGGACGGGGTAGTACCCGAGCCGCAGCATGAAGCGTGTGACGTTTATCTCGACAAACGCGCTCCCCCACTCGGAATCGAAGTATTGCGGGCCCGAACGGAGCACATCCCTGCCCTCGTTGCTGACGCGCAGCAGCCCCCCCACGGTGACGTAACGGCCGAGCCGACGCGACACCTCGAGTTCGAATCGCTGGAGGAGTTTGTTCTGCGATTTCACCTCCTCGCCGTACGGACCGACGGCCCCTTCACCCCGCGAATCGATCGAGAGAAAACGCAACCGCTCCGAGCCGCGGAACGCCAGTTCCGCATCGCTCATAGCACGGGGGAGCGCGCCCGCCGGACCGACCCCGCCCTCCCCCTCCGATTGTATCTCCGGAGCCTTTTCCCCTCCCTCATCGCCGGCAACCGGCATCGGCACCTCAGCAGCCCCGCCGATCAGCATCTCTTCGATGATCCCCTTGATATCACCGTGCGGATCCTCCGCGCGCCGGATGATCCGGCCGCCATTCCCGACGAGGCATATCGTAAAAACATCGAGGGGCACGCCGTAGGCACGCGTCACCTCCCCCCTCCGGTCCCAGAGCTGCAGAAAGGTAATGGCTCCGGCTCCGAGAAGGCCCCTCGCGCGCAACGCGTCCTCCTCATCGCTGTTCACACCCACAACATCGACGTCCCCCCCCCCGTACTCGAGGTAAAATTCCTCGCATTCCGCGAGCGCTTCGACGCAGTGAGGACAGGGACTCTCCCAGAAAACGAGAAAAACGGACCGGTGGGTCCCGAACAGATCGGCGGAACCGCGATACCCCTCACCGTTGAGAAGCGGAAGGTCGAACCCGGGCGCCTCTTCCCCCACCTCACCGCCGACCGTCCCCACAATGCAGCACAGCAATACGACCATTCCCGAAACGATGCGGACAATGAAGTGCCCTCTCATTGCGTTCTCCTTTCCATTTACGGCTCAGCGGCAGCGCGGCGCTGTCCGCTGCAGCCGTAATTCGGTGGCGCGGGCGCTCAGCGCCGCGCCACCGAATGTTCGCGTGCGCGGTACCGGTCCCGAATACCCTCGTCGTCCAACCCCCTGCTCGCGAAAATTATGCGCCCACCCCGGCGATCGGGATTCCGCAGCCCCCCGGCCCTGCGATCGTTCCGCGTTGAATGCTGAATGTTCATCTATTATATTCAAAACCTATAACTTTATAAGGAAAATCTGCCATATGCGATTCGATTCGAAAATGAGCGGCGAGATCATCCATCTCGCATTCCCGGTGATCGTCGGAATGATCTCGCACACCGTCTTGAACCTGGTGGACACCGCCATGGTGGGGCGTCTGGGGGATACGGCGCTCGCCGCGGTGGGTTTGGGATCGTTCTTCAGCTTCGTTCTCGTGATGATATTCGGTTCGCTCAGCATCGGCACGCAGGCGATAACGGCCCGCCGGCTCGGTGAGAAGCGGAACGATGAATTCGGCAGGATCATCTACAATGCATTCCTCCTCGCATTCGTCATCGGTGTGGGGGTCTCGCTGGCCGGGTACCCGGCATCGCGCTGGATCTTCTCGCGACTCTCCGACAAGCCCATAGTTGTCCAAACGGGAACGCCGTACCTGGAGATCAGAATGCTCGGGGTCTTCGCCATGGTGGTGATCTTCACGATGCGGGGATTCGTGTTCGGCATAGCACGGCCGCGCATCGACATGGCCGTATCCATCATCATCAATATGCTCAACATCGTCCTGAACTATTTTCTCATATTCGGCCATTGGATCTTTCCCCGTCTCGAGGTGAGGGGAGCGGCGCTCGCCTCGGTGATAAGCGTGGTGGTCGGTCTCTTCATCTACATCATGTTCATCAAGATGGGCATCCTCCGGCGCCTTACCCATCGTCCCCGCCTCGTCGACGTTTCGGGCAGGCTCATGGCGCTGATCATTCGTATCTCGGCGCCGCGGGCGCTGCAGAGCGCCTCGATCGTCGGATTCGTCATATTCCTCAGCCTGATCGGCCGCATCGGGATCAAGGAACTCGCTATAAGCAACATCATACACAAGGCGTTCAATATATCCTTCATGCTCGGACTCAGCATCGGGACCACCTCGGCCACCCTAGTCGGCAGGAGCCTGGGTGAGGGGAACGAGGGACGCGCCGTCCGGTACGGCTGGCATTCAGTGGGGATCGGATCGCTCATGATGGGGATCATCGGGATGCTCTTCATGTTCTTCCCCCGTGAGATCATGGGCCTGTTCACGACCCAGGCCGGGACGATCGAGAAGGGGGTACTCCCCTTCCGGCTGCTCGGCGCCTTCCAGCTCCTCGACGGTGTGGGGATCGTTCTCTCCCGGACACTCCAGGGGGTCGGCAGCACACTGTACGTAATGGTCTCCGAGATGATCTGCATCTGGTGCATTTTGATACCGTATACCTACATCGTCGTCGAGGTCCTGGACGGCGGCATCGTCTCCGCCTGGTGGGGCCTCTTCATCTATATCGTCGCTTTCTCGGCGGCGATGACCTGGAAATTCCGCGAGGGGGGCTGGAAACACGTCCGGATATGAAGGCGGCCCGGTCGATCCCGCGAGAAGACGACGCGTTGACGTACCGGTAACCTTAATCCGTCATTCTTTTGGGTGTGAATGTTTGGCCGGACGCGTAGGGACGGCGGTCGGCGGCGAGTTCCGCAGCGCACCGGCCCGCAACCGTACGTGATCTATCAAAACGCAC
>CBFCXB010000402.1:0-3126 GCA_965601905.1 uncultured bacterium
GACTCTGTTGAGGATTGTACTCATCGCGGTTCTTCTCTACTACGGCATCAAATTACTCGCCGGATGGATCTTCCGCTCCGACAAGGAGGGGCTTCATGTCAAACGGCGGGGGCGGGCGAAGAGGGGGGGCAAACGTTACAGCGATCTCACGGACCAGCGAATCGAGGACGCCGATTACGAGGAAATAGACGCGGAGGAGAAACCATGATAATGAAGATGAGACAGCCGAGAAGGCGGCGGTTCAAATCCGCGATACGTGAACGTCAGAAACGGCAGCGGGAGTATTATTACGCATCCGTGTCCGTTCTGGTGGTAAAAATTATCCTCCTTGTATTCCTTATCATTCTCTGCTCGGTATCATTTCGCCTGTTTCATAACCGGTTCGCCCATCTCACACCGCCCGTCCGGTACGCCGTTCCCACGATGGTCGCGATCTTCGCGATCATCCTGATCTATTTTATCTATAAGAATTTCAAGGACATGAGGGAATTGCAGAGAGAGAAGCGTAAACCCTGATCGCTCTCCCCGCTTCCTCCACCGACAATCAGGACGATTCACGCTGAATAGATTGAATGGAAATCCTTTCGTGGCATACCTTTTGCTGAATATTGAGATGGATTGAAACGACCGGTCGAATCATGGTAGATAATAAAGGCGAGAAGGACATACTATTCCGGACCTTTGCCGAGATCACCAGCCTGATCAGCTCGGGAAAGGATAATCGTATTATTTTCCAAAGGATACTGGAGACCGCCCTCGATCTTCTCCCATCGACAAGAAGCTATCTGATATTCCTCGAAAATCACCGGATTTTCAAGTATACCGCAGAGATCCAGGATCGAGGAAGAAGGGTGACGGTCGAGGATATGCCGGAATCGACCGGAATCCTCAACTGGCTGCATCGAGAGATCGAGGAACTCCGGGTGCCGGACCAGGTATTCTCGCTCGATCTTTCACTCCTCGCCGCCGAATGCACAAAGGAGGACGAGGGGAGCGGCATGGTGATATCCGCTCCTCTCATGGCCAAGAATTCCCTCTTCGGTATTATTGTTGCGCTCAACGACCAGTCGAAACGACAGTTCGACGACCACGATATACATCTGCTCACCATCATGGCGAACCAGGCGGCGATAGCCCTCGAGAACTATATGCTCTACAAGAAGCTCGAAGTGGAATCGATTACCGACGGCCTGACCGGCGCGTTCAATTACCGTTTCCTCATACGGTCGCTCAAGCTCGAGATGAAACGCGCCGAGCGCTTTGCAAACCGGTTCTCCTTTATCATGCTCGACGTCGATAATCTCAAGGAATACAACGACCGGAACGGGCACCTGTCGGGAAGCAGGGCGCTGTACAATATTGCGAAGATCATTATGAGCAACTGCCGTGAGATCGATCTCGTCGCGAAATACGGCGGTGACGAATTCGCCCTAATGCTCCCCCAAACGGACCTCGAGGGCGCCATTCACCTCGGGGAGCGGGTTCTCCGCGCTGTCCGCGCGTTCAAGTTCGACGGGACCACGCCCGGTCTTCTCACCTGCAGTATCGGCATCTCCGTTTTCCCCGATGACGCAGGGGGAGTCGAGCAATTAATCGACAAGGCTGATACAGCCCTGTACCGGGCTAAGTCGTTGGGCAAAAATGTAATAAAAACTTACAGGGATGAGGTGCAGTGCGGGCGTCCCTTAAACCTTTGACGAATGCATCACTTTGTTATAATCTTTAGTGACTATAAAAATGAAAAAGGGGGCAACGGTGCAGCTCAGGCAGAAACTGGAGGGTAAACAATCGAGCCATTCTATCATCGGTCTCGGGTACGTCGGCTTACCGGTTGCTCGTCGAGAACGCGCCGCTGATCTTCGACGCGCGTAATGTTCTCAAGGATTTTTACTCTGACAACATCGTACTGCTGTGACAGTGTAACTGAACATCGGAGCCGGCATGTCAAAATATCTCGTAACGGGTGGGGCGGGTTTCATCGGTTCGAACATCGTGGAGAGGCTCGTGGAGCGTGGCGAACGGATCGTGATCCTCGATGACCTATCGACCGGCAGTGAGGAGAACATTCGCCACTTGCTCGACGACATCGAGTTCGTGAAAGGGGATATTCGCAACCCTTCAACCGTGCGTGAGGCGCTACGGGGAGTCTCGCGCGTCATTCACCAAGCCGCTCTCGCCTCGGTTCCACGGAGCATCGAAAATCCAGTTCTCGTCAGCGAGGTCAACATCGGTGGAACCGTTGTCATGCTCGAAGAGTCACGGAAAGCAGGTGTCGATATCTTCGTGTACGCCGCTTCCTCATCCGCGTACGGCGACACGGAGACCCTGCCGAAACGCGAGGATATACTGCCCCAGCCACTCTCACCATACGCCGTGAGCAAGCTCACGGGGGAGTATTACTGCTCGGTATACGCTCGCACGTACGGTCTCCCAACGGTGAGTCTCCGGTACTTCAACGTCTTCGGGCCGCGCCAGGACCCACGGTCACAGTATGCCGCCGTCATCCCCATCTTCGTGTCACACCTTCTGAGCGGCGAGCGGCCGACGATCCACGGCGACGGAGAGCAAAGCCGTGATTTCACCTATGTCGCGAACGTGGTGAATGCGAATCTCCTGGCCGCCGAATGCGCGCGGGCGAACGGTCAGGTCGTGAACGTCGCCTGCGGCGTGAGCTACACGATCAACGAACTCTTCGGCCGTCTCAGGGACCTGATCGGCGCCGATGTGGATCCGATCTATGAAGAACCGAGGACGGGGGACGTCAAGCACTCGCTTGCCGATATATCGATCGCACGCGAGCTCCTCGGATTCGATGTCTCGGTATCGTTCGAGCAGGGGCTCGAACGAACCGTTGCATGGTACCGGAGCAGAGACCGGCAGGTTGCGGGATGAGGTTTACCTTTACGGAGGTTCTTTGCGAACGATACTTTAGCAGAGTTGAGAGGTCGTAATGGCAATGTCAAATAGTACACGGTTCCATGTGTCGGTCGGCGTCGTTGCGCTCATCGCTCTGGCGATTGCCTCCGTCTGCCCGGCGCAGGAAATACGTCTGCGGGTAGGGGACCGACTCAGACTCGATGTGCCGCAGCGCAGGGAAATGGAGCGGCAACTCGTGATCGATGAGAC
>CBFCXB010000403.1:0-3109 GCA_965601905.1 uncultured bacterium
CCTACTCATTCACCCACGGGCATGCCCGTGGAACTCTGCCCTTCGGGTTATTAGAAGTGGGAGGAATTACCGGAAGATGTGCGGAATGTAAGTTATGCGACTAACATGATTTGAATTGGTTACGGATGCATCGGGCCGGCTCCGGTTTCTCGGGACACCCCGGAGAGCGTAACCGGCGGGATGCCATTTTTTTTGAGGCCAAAACGGATTCTTCGTGATATCCTGTGGGCATGGAACTGACAACCGAAACCAAGTACCGGCTCCTGCTGGAGATCTCCCACAAGATCCGTGACACGTTGGATCTGGAGGAGATACTGAACCATTTGCTGGGTATGGTTCAGCCGGTGATGGACTACGATGCGGCCGGTATCTTTGTGCTCAACCGGGACCTCGTCTACCCGCGCCATGAAAAGCCGAAGGATATCATCGCCGGCGTCGTCTGGCGCGGATTCGATCCGCACCCGCCGGGTGCCGACGCGATGCTCAGCCAGGGCAAAGGTGTTATCGGGTACGTGATCAAAACAGCCGAGTGCGTGGTGGTTCCCGATGTGCGCCTGGATTCCCGCTACGTCGAGGGCCGCAGGGGAACGCTGTCGCAGATTACCGTGCCGATCGTGAGAAACCATCGCGCGGTGGGAGCGCTGCATCTTGAAAGCAACACGATAGCGGCATATAGCGATGCCGATATCGAAGTCCTTCGTTTCTTCGCCGACGCGGCGGCCATCTCGATCGAGAAGGCAATGCTGCACCGGCAAATTTTAGAGAATGAACGTGTAGAAAAACAACTGAGGGTCGCCAGCGAGGTGCAGTCCCGGCTCCTTCCCGGCATGCCCCCGGATGTGCCCGGATACAGCATCGCCGGAACCTGCGTTTCGGCTTTCGACATCGGGGGAGACTACTTCGATTATTTCATGCTGCCGGACGGCAGAATGGGCGTAGTCGTGGCGGATGTCTCGGGGAAGGGCATTCCCGCGGCGCTGATCATGGGGGCGTTTCGCGCGCTTCTGCGCACGCAGGCCCAGAGTGATGCGGGGCCGGCGGATATTGCAGAAAAGCTGAACCGGCTGCTTCCCGACTTCACCGGGCAGAGTAATTTTGTCACTTCGGTTTATGGTGTTCTCGATCCATCAGACGGCCGGTTCAAATATGCGAATTGCGGCCACACCCCTCCGTTACTCTTTCGCGCGGACGGCGGCACGGACGAGCTGAAGTATGGAGGACCCCTATTGGGTGTCCTCGAGAACGTGCGGTACACTGCCTTCGAGGCCGTGCTCGCTCGGGGAGACATGTTGCTTCTGTATACCGATGGTGTGATCGAGGTCGTGAACAAGGAAGACGAGGAATTCGGAGTCGGAAGGCTTGTGGCGACGGTGGGCCGCTCTCTCGATTTGCCCGTCTCGGAGATCATCGGTGAAATAGTCCGGGCGACGCAGGATTTTTCGGGGTTGGAGAGTTATAATGATGATTTCACACTGGTGATCGTACGGCGGGAGCGTCCGGCAGCCACACCGGCCGACGTACCGGAGGACACGAGCACGGAGCGCCTGCCGCGGGAGGGGGACCGGCGGGACCCCGAACGGGCGTGAGGGAGGTTTCTTCGGATGTCGCAAGTCGCGGAGAGATTGGTCGAAATGCTCGAAGAGCGTGGATGGCAAGGCACGATCGTCCCGATCGGCCGTCTCGCCGATCTCGAGGGGGCGATCCGCGGCGCCTACGAACGCGGGCTCCCGGATGAGACATTGTACCGGGAGCAGCTCGACGGGTTCCGCTTCGATCCGCCGGAAGATCTTCCCGCCGCACGGTCGATACCGGGGCGATCGCGCGCGACCGCTTCCTTCTTTACGCGGAACGCTGTCTCACCTATCACAACGAGGCAGCGGGTGATTTCGCGGACTGGATCGATCCCGCCTGGCACAACTGCTTGATCGGCTGCATGCTCTGCCAGCGCGTCTGTCCCGAGAACAAGCATGTGCGCGATTGGTTCGAAGATCGATCCGAGTTCTCAGAGCAGGAAACGGCCTTGCTCGTCGAAGCCGTGCCGCTCGATCGATTACCTACCGGGACGGCCGCAAAGCTGCAAAGCTTGGAGATCAACGAGGAATACCGGCTTCTGTGCAGCAACCTGTCGATGCTTATCGGACGGAAGGACCGGAACGCCTGAGCCCTTGCGGTTGACACCATTTTTCCCCTACTAAATCCAATACTGCTCACTTAAGAATCTCGACTTCATATTGAATACCTCTTGATGCCGATCGTCCGGCGTTAGGTGGTCGAATCGGCCAAGCACTCATCTTTCTTTTAACTCCGCGGGGGTTGCGCCGGCCGCGGCTTGAGACCACTCTCTCCTCCAATATCTCATCAAGGACGACTTCATGAAAAGCTTTCCTGTCTCGAGGGGGGAAGGGCGACGAACGGTGCGATCTTGCGGCGAATGACACGCACAGCGTGCACATAGGATAATCGGTCCGGATCTTCATCCGCCTTCAAAGCAGCCTCATGCATAAGGCCTAGGACCGCGAAATGAGCCATCATGAATCCATAGAATTCTTGCCGCACCAGATCCGGACGCTTGCTGCGAAGAACGATCTTGGCGCCGCGCAGGTGCGTTTTGAATTCGTCGAGAGCGTTTTCGATCTCCCACCGATCATGGTAAAGAGCCGCCAATTCCTTGGCCGGTGCCTCTTCAGGATCCAGAATGGTGGTGATGAGCCGGTAGAGAGGCTCTGCCTCTGGCACATTCTTGAGTGTGTACTCAATAACTCGGACGACAATGCCATGGATGTCATGTCGGCGGTCTTTGGTTGACGGATAGACCTTGCTCAGATAGGAGCCGTCACGGAAACGCTTCAGACACGGCAGGTTCAGGTTCTTCTTTACGCGCCAACAAAGATCAGCTCCCGTCTCTTTCGCCTTTTTCCACAGCTGGTAACTGAAGAAATTCCGGCCCGCAAGGCACAGCATCTCTGTCTCCAGCGACTTCATGACTTCCTCGCTCAAGGTGGCTTCCCCGGTACGGTATCCCGCCATACGAGAACCAAATAACACATGAGTGCCATTCTCCACCAAGGAGACAAACCGAATCTGTGGGAAGTCGCTCTTGCCCCGACTC
>CBFCXB010000404.1:0-3108 GCA_965601905.1 uncultured bacterium
GAGAGCGAGCAGATGTACACCGCCCTCAAGCTACTCGGAAAACCCGTCGAATATATCAAGTTCGCGGGGCAGAACCACTTCATACTCGATTACAAGAAGCGCAGGATCTGGTCGGATGCGATCGCCGCCTGGTTCGACCGGTGGCTCAAGGACGAACCCGAATGGTGGAACGACACGTATCCGCCGCTGGACGGGGAGGAAGGGAAAACCACCGACATCGGCATGCGCCGCATCGAGCTCGACGGGGACAGGGTCATACTGATGGGAAACGTCACGCGGGAGGAGATCGTCGAAAACCTCCACACGTGGGATCTGGAATACTACGAGTACCTGCCCGACGAGAATCTACTCCCCGAGCTGGAGCGGTACATATACGATATCGAGATCACCATCGTGCTCGGCACCTGGTGCAGCGACTCCCAGCGTGAGATTCCGCGGCTCTGGCGCATCCTCGAGGACCTGGGATATCCCCTCTCCGAGATCACCCAGCTCGCCGTCGGCAGCTCGCGCTTCACCACCGATATGGGCATACCGGCCGACGTGCTGAAATGGTCCGACGGCGTCAAGGAACGATACGGCGTCGAGCGTGTCGCCACGATCATCGTATCGAAGGGGGGCACGGAGCTTGGCAGGATCGTCGAGACGCCGGAGGGAACGCTGGAGGAACATCTGCTGCGAATTCTCGCCGGGGGAAACGAAGGGGAGCGGTAGCCGCCGCCCGGCAGCATCACCGCGCACCGCGTCCGTCGGTGACCAGCGTCACCCGGCGCCGGTCATGGATTCTCCAGCACGTCATTGTTCCGCGCGTCGGCGCGTTTCAGCAGGATGGCGAAGACGAGACCGAGAACGCCGAGCGATGAGAACATGATCTGGCTCGCCGTGTAGTCCCCGCTGATGTCCCGCAACCGCCCGTTGAGCCACGGGAACAGACCCAGTCCTATATTCTGCAGCATGGTCATCAATCCGAACGCGGTCCCGACGCGCTGCTTCGAGATGATGAGCGGTATCGAGGGCCACATCGCTGCTGGCACGAGGACGAAGGCGGCGCCGAGGACGATATTCATAAGAACGGGATTGATATGGGTGATGCCCATCAAGAGGTGCGCCGGAATCATGAGGAGGGATCCGAAGATCATCAGGGTTGCCCGCTTGCCGACACGATCGACGAGGAACCCTGCCATCGGCGCAAACACCATCGATGCGAAAACGATGATACCGGCGATACCCGGTGCGGTCGAGAACATGTGGAGGATATTCGAAAACACCTGGTAGAAGAATCCCCCCTCGGCCGCCGCCTCCAGCGGTATCCCCCATTTCTCGTGGAAGAAATCTACCGCGAGATGTTGGAAGGGGAAGATAGCGCCGTAAAAAGTAAAGCACAGGAGCGTAACGTACCAGAACGAGGGGTTGAACTGCTTGATATCGGAAACGACGATCTTCTCCTCGACCTCCCCCTCCTCGAGATGCAGGACATGCTCGCCGCGGCGGTCCATGAGACAGTACACCACGTTCGCCAGCAGCGAGAGGAGACAGAACACCAGCCCCGCCCACAGTGCGTACGAGTAGTGCCCGAAATAGTCGACGATCAACGCCTCGGTGTTGTAGCTGAAGAGCGACCCGAGACGGCTGACCGTGAGCGCGATGCCGAAGGCAAAAGCGAGTTCCTTCCCCTTGAACCAACGGGATATGATCGAGCTCTGGGCTATGATCAGCGTCTCCGAACCCGCTCCGAAGAAGAACATGCCGATGTAGATCATCCAGATGTTACGGGCAAGGGCCATGATGAATGCGCCCAGGACTATCAACGATGAAAAAAGGAGGCTCGCTTTCCGCGTCCCGATGCGATCGATGAGTATGCCGCCGATGAGCAGACACAAGATGGCGGCAACGGAGTAAATTGTTTTTGTCGCCCCGAACGCGGCGCGTGTCACTTCGAACGATGAGATCAGAATCGGCGCGATGGCCGAAAGCCCATCGTAAGCGAAATAACTGCCGTACGTCAGAAGGCTGACGAAGATAAGAATAGTGAAACGGAACGGCTTCCTCGATGGATGAAAAAATCCAACCTCATCGTTGCTCATGCGATATCTGCCTCCCGGACTTTCCTTTCATTGCACAATGGCAGTTCGAAGCCACCCTTCGGCTCCTGCGATCCTCCGGATGACGCCCAAACCACCATATATCCACAATACGTCCGTCGGGCCGATTGCGCAACAGTTCGTTTCCGGTGCGTTTCCGGTGCGTTTCCGGTGCGCCGGACGGGGTATCTTTCAATATTTTCCCGTGTATTTCCACAACAAGTGATCGCCCAGATCCCAGTACGCGCGTGTGATCCGCTCGCAGAATCCCATCGTATACCCGGTGAGGTGCTTTCGCGCGCGCTTCGGACTCTTCCGGTACAGCTCGAGCGCCTTCTCCTCGACACCTCCCTGGGACGAGAGCGCCTCGGTCTCGTACGAGACGCGCACCGAGTCGACATCGACCCGCATATGTCCCCACTTCTGGGCCGAGAGATCGGCGACGCGGTTGAAGGCCCACCACGCGCAGTCGCGCCGGAATTCGCGCCGGCCGCATTGCTTGTAGGACGGTGGTGTATCGGTGATGCCGCAGTATACCGGCGCGTACACCGTCATTGCGGGATTGTCCCAGCCGAGCCAGACGAGGCCGCCGATGGGATCGGGAAGCCAGTCACGGGACTGGGTGATCGTCACGTAGGTGCAGTAGTAGCGGGCGATGCACCGCTCGCCGCGCCAGCCCCAGCCGCCGTTGATCTTGAAGAGCGGCATCATATCGTAGTCCATGAACGGATTCGCGTAGGGGCTCTTGATGAATGCGCCATCATTATCGGGATCGGGCACGAGCATGTTCTTCGTTATGTCGAACTCGGTTCCCTCGTACGTATCGCGGAATATCTCCATGAGAAGCGCGATCGTCACCGCCGTGTCGGGCTTCACCGAGAAGGGGTGATTCTCGGCGTTCGGATCGAGACCGAGGGATGGTGCGAGAATGTCGAACACCCGCCACTCGCGGCGGCGGCCCGCCATGCTGCGGCGCCCCTCGGGATCGTACGCGTAGCTGAAGCGGAACGGCTCACCCGAGTCCGGATCC
>CBFCXB010000405.1:0-3096 GCA_965601905.1 uncultured bacterium
AAATCGGTAATCGTATCGAGCATCCGCTCGAGATCATCAATCGGCATGGCGCGGTAGGGCCGGCAGAGGGCCGAGGCGAGACAGAAGGAACATGAACCCGGACAGCCGCGTCCGATCTCCACGAGCAATCTATCGGGAAACACCGTTTTCGGGGTGATCACAACCGAGTGCGGGAAATCGGCCGTCCCGGTGGGAGAAGGATACCCGACACCACCGGCGGGGACCGACCCTACGAAGACGGTGGGGAGACCTGCAACGGCTTCGATCAACCTCTCGGGGCGGGCGTGCGGTTCCCGCTCCATGATCCCGACAATATCGTCGAGTGAGCGCTCCCCCTCCCCCAATACACAGCAATCGACGATGTCTGCGAGGGGAAAGGGATTGGCGCTCGGAGCGGGCCCGCCGACGATGATGATCGGTCCTTCGCGCCGTTCCCTCCTGAGCGGCGGGATACCCGCCCGCAGCAGTATTCGCACGAGGTTCAGGTAATCCTCTTCGTAGGAGATTGATACGAATAACACCGAAGCCAGCGAGATCATCGTCCCGCTCTCCAGCGTACGGGGCGCCGTATCGGTAAAGAACCGTTCGAGGCGCAAAACATGAGATTTTCTGAGACGGCCCAGGAGAAAGTGAAATCCGAGATTCGACATGCCGATCCGGTACGGCGCCGGGTATCCGGCGAGAACGAATCTACTTCCCCGCGACGGCCGGGGAAATGCGTGCAGCCATCGCTCCACGCGCAGAATGTCGGGAAATTGCCTTGATGCCCGAAGTGGATTCAAAGGAACCTCTCGGGGATCAGTGCTCGTCGAGGTCGAGAGGACCCCGTCCGAGAAGATTGCGGGCGATCACATTGCTCGGATCGATTTCGACCAGTTTGCGGAGCAGTTCATCCGCCTCCGCATCGATTCCCTTCTTTCGAAGGGTGAGGGCGAGGGAGAGGGATGCCTCCCCGTACTCGGCGTTCACCGCGAGACTCTGTCGGTACAACCGCTCCGCCTCGTCTAGCTTCCCCTGATAGAACTTGATGTCGCCCGTGATCTTGTAAAAATCGGCGAAATCCCCACCGTTGTTCCCGAGGATCGTCTCGGCGCCCTCGTAATCACCCCGCTTGATCATTATGTACGCGATCTTCTCCCTGGCCCGGACGAAACGCGCATTCAGCTTGAGGGCTTTTCCGAAGAATTGCTCCGCCTCATCCACCCTGCCCATTCGCAGATAAACCTCACCGATGAAATAGAAAACGTCGGCGCTCTCGCCGCCCGCCTCGACGATGTCGCCGAGGACCACCATCGCCTCCTCGAGGTTGCCCTCGCGGATATGGACGAGTGCCAGGCTCATACTGGCATCGCTACAGTGCTGCTCACCCTTGATGCCTTCCGAGAGGAATTCGACCGCCCTCGCGCGCTCACCGAGCGTATAGAGCAGGAGACCGTAATAGTACTGCGCCTTCGTGAAATGGGGGGACAGTTCGATGGTATGCTCGAGGACCGCTTTCGCCTTCTCCAGCTCCCCGATGAAAAAAAGTGTGGCGCCGAGGAAACACTGCAGGTCCGCGTATCCTGGCTTCTCGGAAACGGCGCGCTCGAAGTGAGGCATCGCCTCCCGGTACATCTTCCGGTCGAGAAAGTTGATACCGAGATAGAATCGGGCCTCGGTGTATACCGGGTTTATCTTGAGAGCCGCCTCCAACTCTTCCTTAGACTCCTCGTGATGGCCCCCGCGAAGGTACGAGAGCCCCAGCTTGAAACGGATATCAGCGTACTCGGGATGAACTCCCGCGGCGCGTTGAAACGCATCGACGGCGTGTTCGAAGTTGCCGGTGTTGAACGCCTCCACACCCTCCTTGACGTACGCATCGAATTCCGAATCAACACTTACAAGTTCCTTGAGTGACGACAGGGGTGGAATGTCGGTCTTGTTACCAGAAAGGTGGCAACTCAGGAACTTGCTGATCGGACTCGGCGTGTCGGTACCGATCTCCAGGGCGCGCTTGAACAGCTCGTCGGCCCGTTCCTTTTCACCGGCCTCGAATAGAACGATTCCGAGGTAGCAGACCGCCTCGAAATAGCTGTTGTTCAAATCGACGGCCCGCTCGAGGTCCTCTATCGCCTCCTTGGTCGATTCGAGACGGTGGTGAATCACCCCCATCTGGTAATAGAGATCGGGGTAGGTTTTGTTTTCCTTCACCGCCATGTCGAAATGCGCGAGCGCCCCCTCGAGATCCCCCGCATGGAACTTCGCTGTTCCGATATGAGCATGGGATTCGGCCGCGTAGAACATGCCGAGAGCGTAGACCGGATCATTATGTCCGGAATTCTCTATCACCTTTTCCAGTTCGGTGACGGCCAGTTCGTACTTGCCCTCGTTGAAGTACCGCATACCTTGTTCGTAGTCGGGATTCTTCTCGATGCCGAATATTTTGGTCCAGAGCGACAACGGCTCACTCCTCGCTCAGTCGAGCTGCTTGCGCAGGAAGGTCGGAATGTCGATGTTCGGTTCGTGATAGGCGGACCGCTCGTGGGCCTCGGCTCCCACCACAGCGTATTCTTTGAGCTCTCCCACCTTCCGGTCCTCTCCGATGCCGTTCATGTCGAACACGTCCGGCGCGACCGCTTGGGACACGAAGCTCGGACTGATTTCCCGCTCATGGCTCGTGAAACCGGTCGCGATCACGGTGACGTGCATCTCATCAATGTCCGCATTGTTGATGACCGCCCCGAAGATGACGTTCGCATCGTCGCCCGCAGCCTCACTTACAATCGCGGTCGCCTGGGAAACCTCGTGCAGACTCATCCGCTCGTCACCGGTGATATTCACGAGTACTCCCTTGGCTCCCCGAATCGACACATCATCGAGCAGGGGACTGCAGAGCGCAATCTGCGCGGACTGAACCGCTCTGTTTTCGCCCTTGGCGGACCCCGTCCCCATCAGTGCTTCGCCCATTCCCTGCATAATAGTGCGAACGTCGGCGAAGTCAAGATTAATGAGCCCGGGGATCATGATCAAATCGGAAATGCCCTTCGTTGCGTGATGCAATATCTCGTCCGCCTTCGAGAACGCTTCGGTAAGCGGCGTGTCCTTCGAAACGAGCGC
>CBFCXB010000406.1:0-3096 GCA_965601905.1 uncultured bacterium
GAAAATCCTCGAGGGTGAAGGTTTCCTTGCGCAGCTTTCGTTCGAGTTCCTCGGCCTTCTTGACGTCGATCGCTTCCTGCGCCTTCTCGACGAGAGAAACGATATCGCCCATGCCGAGAATTCTGCCCGCCATCCGATCGGGGTAGAACCGTTCGAGATCCCCGACCTTCTCGCCGATACAGACGAACTTCACCGGTGCACCGGTCACCGCGGTGACGGAGAGCGCGGCACCGCCCCGCGTATCCCCGTCCAGTTTTGTCAGTACAACACCGGTGAAATCGATCTCCTTCTTGAAATCGGCGGCG
The DNA here is from genome assembly GCA_965601905.1 of uncultured bacterium. Taxonomy (GTDB): domain Bacteria; phylum Krumholzibacteriota; class Krumholzibacteriia; order Krumholzibacteriales; family Krumholzibacteriaceae; genus DATKWS01. The sequence goes on from CBFCXB010000406.1 coordinate 306, forward strand.
AAGCGCACCGCCTCCTGCCCCGTCATGCTGTCGAGGACAAGAAGAACTTCCTCCGGATCGAACACTTCCCGGATCGCTCCGAGTTCGGCCATCATCTCGCGGTCTATGTGCAGACGCCCCGCCGTGTCGACGATCACGGTATCGTGGAGCCCCTTTTTCGCCTCCCGCATCGAATCTTTAACGATCCGAACAACGGGAACATCGGTACCCGGCGCGTAAACCGGCACATCGATCTGCTTCGCGAGCATCTCGAGCTGATCGACCGCGGCCGGTCGGTAGATATCCGCCGCAACGACGAGCGGTCTCCTCCCGCGACTACGCAGGTGCGAGGCAAGCTTCGCCGTGAAGCTCGTCTTGCCGGATCCCTGAAGACCCACGATCATGATGCCGGCGGGCGAACGCGATAGATTAAAGGGTGCGGGGCTCTCCCCGAGTATATGTACCAACTCGTCATGTACGATTTTTACAATCTGCTGATCGGGAGTGAGGCTGTCCAGCACCTTTTTGCCGAGGGCGCGCTCGCCGACCCGCTCCACGAACTCCTTTACGACCTTGTAATTGACGTCGGCCTCGAGTAGAGCACGGCGTACTTCCCGCATCGCCCCCTTGATATGGCTCTCGCGAACCTTGCCGTGTCCGCGCAATTCCTTGAATACCCGAGCAAACTTATCGCTAAGGTCCTGGAACATTTATATCTGCCCCCATTCATAAACGACACAAAATAACACAAATTCATAATGTTGGCAAGTTAAAACACAGTCGGTGCCGGCAACGCCGGGAGAGATGAGGCGCCGGAAATCGGACCGTCGCACCGGCATATACGGGGCCGGGGCACTAATCGCGCAACTACTTAATTAACATAAAGATAGTATCTTTGCGGCGGATGGTCCGGCGAGCGCCTAGCCCCTGATCGCCCGAATTGCCTCTGCGCGGTCGCCGTAGCAAAAGACAGCCGTTCCGGCTACGAGGATCTGTCCACCCGCCTGACGCACTGAGGCGGCGTTGTCGGGTTATACCCCTCCAACGACCTCAATGACATCGCGGTAGCCCCGCTCGCGCTGGAGCCTGGAGGCTTCCTCGATCTTGCCGAGAACGTCCGGTATGAACGACTGTCCCCCGAACCCGGGAAAAACCGTCATCGCGAGAAAACAGTCGATGCGGTCGAGGAGATGTTCCACGGCCGAAAGCGGTGTATCGGGATTCACGGCGAGCCCTGCCGCACATCCGAGATCGTGAATCGAATCGATGATCTCCACGTGGGAGCAGTCACAGGCCTCCCAGTGGAAACTCACCAGAGCGCTCCCCGCCTTCACGTACCGAGTGATGGAACCTCCCGGATCGTCGATCATGAGATGGGTAATCAGGGGGAGGCTCGTGAGCCTGGCGATCGCATCCACGATCATGGGTCCGAATGTGAGGTTCGGCACGAAATGACCGTCCATGACATCGATGTGCAGAAAATCCGCCCCCGCCTCCTCGACGGATGCGATCTCGTCGGCCAACCGGGTAAAATCCGCAGAGAGGACCGACGGGGCCACCGCAACCCTTTCTCCACTACTCAACCGTTGAAACAACGAGCTCAATTGATTCTCCTTCCTTGATGGGAGATCCGGCCTTCGGGGTCTGGTCGAGGATCGTATTGGGAAACTTGTCGTGTACCCGTCTGTTCACGACGCGCGCGATCGATATACCGAACCGGTCAAGGCGCTCCTTCACAAAGGGCAGATCCATCCCCACCAGGTCCGGCATGATAACGGTCCGCGGTTCTCCGCACATCGCGAGCAGCAGATCGACGCCGGAACCGTTCGGGACACTGGCGCCGGCGGGCGGGCTCGAGGCGATCACCGCATTATCCGCCTTCTCGTGTGAGAAAACACGTACCACCCGACCGGCTCGCAATCCGGCGTCCTCGATGAGAATCTCGGCCTGTCGCAGGGTCCGGCCGCTGAGCTGCGGGACACGTTCCATCTTCCGGCCCGCGCTGAGGACGACCTTGATCGTCCGCCCCTCCTTCAGGCTCTCAGACGGCGCGGGATCCTGTTCGATGATGTATCCCTCGGGAACCTCGGAGGAGATTCGATTCCCGACGGTAACAAGGATCAGTCCGCTGTCCCTGCATTTCTCCTCCGCCATATTGACGCTGGAACCGCGCACATCAGGCACGATTACCACATCCCCACGGCCGAGAAGCCTGGGCATGATCATGTTGTTGAAGATCACCACACCCACGACAAACGCGGTGGCAGCCGCCAGCAGGTACAGAACAGCGGTGCGGTAGCGTTTCCCATTTCGCGACTGCTCATTCATCTCCTACTCCCCGAGAATCGTTCCCTCATCCAGCGCGCATCCATGAATAAACTCCCCGACATCGAGGGGGCGCTTGCCTTCGAGCTGCAACCGCAGGAGTGCCACGGTCCCCGAGCCGCACGCAACGACCACTCCATCGGGACCGGTTTTCAATATCATCCCGGGAGGTTCACGATGCCGAGCGAGATCCAGCGCCACCGCCCGGTGTATCTTGAGATAACTCTTCCGATAATACGTATAGCTCCCCGGCCAGGGATTCATGCCCCGGATGTGATTGTGCACTTCGATAGCACTCTGCCCCCACCTCACGAGGCCATCCCGCTTGGAAAGACGCGGTGCCGCGCTGACCCCCTCCTCCGGCTGCGGCACGGCCGCGCACGTCCCCGTCTCGATGCGATTCAGTGTTTCGAGAAGAAGGGCGGCGCCGTGATCGGCGAGGCGTTCGGAAAGTTCACCGGCGTTCTCCAGAGGATCGATCGGCACG
>CBFCXB010000407.1:0-3090 GCA_965601905.1 uncultured bacterium
CGAGGATAGGGCCGTGCTTCAGGGCGACCTGGAGGCCGAATACAACCGCACACTCATTCAGATGCAGCGTTCATCGATGTCCGCCGAGGAAGAGGCGGAAACGAAAAAGCAGATACTCAATAGCCTCGTTGCGGATCTGCTAATGACTATTCATGCGGAGAAGATAGGAATCGATGTGGCGAGCAGCGAGGTCGACGAACAACTCGAGAGCGTCATCGAGGAGAACAAGCGCGCACTCGGCGGGGAAGCGGCGTTCCATCAGCAGCTCGAGCGTGAGGGGATGACGATCACGCAGCTCAGGGCCAAATTCAGGGAGAAGATCAGGGCCCGGTTACTGGTCAAGCAGCTGTGGCGCCGCGAAGTGATAAGCAATGTACAGGTCACCGAAGAGGAGACGCGGGAATACTACAGGGAAAAGAGCGCGGAACTGCCACTGCGCCCCGCCACCGTGACGCTCGCGCACATACTGATGCGGCCGTCGGCGTCGGAGAAGGCGCTGGAGGCCGCGCGGCAGAAGATCGCCGACGTCCGGCGCAGGCTCGAAGAAGGCCAGGACTTCGCCGCTCTCGCCAAGGAGTTCTCCGACGATCCGAGCGCATCGATCGGCGGGAGCCTTGGGTATGTGAGACTCGAAGACCTGAACAGCCCCGCATTCGAGGAGGCTGCGGGGGTGCTCTCGGTGGGGGAGGTCAGCGAGCCTGTTTTGACGAAATTCGGATATCATCTCATAAAGGTCGAGGATGTGAGGGGGGACGAGAGGCTGATCAGGCATATACTCGCAATGGTGGAGGCGGGAGAGGAGGATATCGCCGAGACGGTACGGAAGGCCGAGGAGGTGCGCCAGTCGATCCTTGATGGCGTCGATTTCGGTGAGATGGCGGCGCAGTACTCCGACGACTCGAGCACCAAGGAGACGGGAGGAATCGTCGGGGAGATCGCCGCAGGGAACCTGCCCGAGTTCTTCCGCGATATCATAGCGGATGTGGGTATCGGAGAGATCGCCCCCGTTATAAAGGAGAAGAATGGATTTCGCATCGTCAAGGTGCTGGGGCGCACACCCGAACGCCGGTATACCTTCGAGGAGGCCAGGGAAGAGCTGAAGAAGCTGATCGATCAGCAGAAGCAGCAGGAACGATTTCAGGAGTATGTTGAAAAGCTCAAGGGTATATACTACGTCGAGGTCAAGGGGGAGCAGGAAGGATGAGGGCCGATCTCCTGCTGAAATTGCTTTGCCTTGTGAAAAGCAGGAGCCAGGCTCGGAAAGGGTGCGAGGAGGGATTCGTGCGTGTCGGGGGGCGGCGGATCAAGCCCAGCACCGAGATACGGACAGGGGACATTATCGAGATTCATTATCCGAACAGGATTCTCGTTGTCGAAATACGGGAGGCGCCCCGCAGGCAGGTGCCGCGCAAGGAACGGGAACGGTTCTACCGGGTAGTGCGGGAGAGGCGCCTCGACAATCACGATGGGATCTGGAATGAATGATCGCGCTGTAAGACTCGCGTTGACGATAGGAGATCCGGGCGGCATCGGACCGGAGATCACGGCGCGGCTCATAACGGAGGGGAAACTGACGGGCGCGGATATCTGTTTCATCGGTTCCGCCGCCGCGCTGCGCAATGCATTGCCCCTCTCCTACCGGGACTCCCTTCCCGTCGTGGGGCACCACGATTTCGATCCGGCGGCTGCATCCCTCTCGTTACGCGTTCTCGTGGACACGGCGGACGATCTCGCGCCCCCCTCCGGGCGTCCCAGCGCGGACGGTGGAACGGCGGCGGGACGTGCGATCGAGGTCGCCGCGGCGATGGCCCGGGCGGGGACGGTGGAGGGGATTGTCACGGGACCGATATCCAAGGAGGCCCTCCACATGGCCGGCTACCGGCACCGCGGTCACACCGGGATGCTGGCCGCTCTCCTCGACTCTCCCGATTGCCAGATGGTAATGGTGTCCGGCGATCTCCGCATCGTCATCCTCACGAGGGATATTCCGCTGAAGGACGTGCCCGGTGCCATCACCGGCGAGCGCATCAAGACGTGCGTGCGGGTTACCGATGAGGCGCTGCGGGAACTGTGGGGCGTCGAGCACCCCAGGATCCTTGTCGCGGCGCTGAATCCACACGCGGGGGACGGGGGTATTTGCGGGCGCGAGGAGATCGACGTGATCGTGCCCGCGCTCGAGGAGCTGATCAGAGAAGGGTACGGAGTCGGGGGACCCCTTCCCGCCGACACGCTCTTCTACCGCTGGCGCGAGAAGAGCTACGATGCCTTTATCGCACTCTACCATGACCAGGGCATGATACCGTTCAAGCTGGGGGGATTCGAGCGGGGAGTGAATATGACGATCGGCCTGCCGATCATACGCACGTCGGTATGCCACGGGACCGCCTTCGATATCGCCGGGCACAGCACTCCGGAGACCGGGAGCCTCGAGGAGGCGTTCACGCTTGCCGTATCGTGCTGCCTCACGAAGCGGGCTGGGGGGGGGGTGGTGGGGATGGCACGGGAGCGGTCATCTAATATGGGAATGTAATGAAAACGCCCGAGAAGCGCATCATCGCGGGGGTGTACCACCTCTCGAAGGATTTCGGGAAACAGTTTGCGCTGCAGGACATCAATATCCAGATCGCGAACGGGGAATTCGTTTTCCTCGTGGGTCCGAGCGGCGCGGGCAAGAGCACGCTCCTCAGGATGATCTACATGGACGATTTCCCCAACACGGGGCAGGTCGTCGTCGGACCCTACGTCTCTACGCGGGTGAAGAGGAGCACGATCCCGCACATGCGCAGACGCATTGGAATCGTGTTTCAGGACTTCCGGCTGCTCGAGGACCGCACCGTCTTCGAGAACGTGGCGCTCGCGATGAAGGTCATGGGCGCGGGAATGGGCGAGATCAAACGGCAGGTGACCGATATTCTCACGAGGGTGGGGCTGTATCACAAGCGGTACGATTATCCCCCCGCCCTCTCGGGCGGCGAGCAGCAGCGGGTCGCGATCGCGCGGGCCGTGGCGAACCGTCCCTCCTTGCTGCTGGCGGACGAGCCGACGGGGAACCTCGATCCCGTTGTCACGCGGAGCACACTCGAACTTCTC
>CBFCXB010000408.1:0-3087 GCA_965601905.1 uncultured bacterium
GCAGTCGACCGGTATCCTCACGATCCCCTTCCGTTCGCCGGTGAGGACCCTGAAACTGACGAGAAGCCCGGGCATGAGCGTTCCGTCGGGATTGGGGAACAGGGCCTCACCCCCGAGGAGGTGGCTCTTGGGATCGGCCGCGAGATCGAGCTCGCTGATAGCGCCCTCGCCCGATTCTCCCGTGCCGCGGGAATGCCACAGTGCCCTCTGACCGACACGGAGCGCCATCGCCTGGCGGCTCCCCGCCTCGAAGACGATCCTCACCGAATCGGTCCGCGCGATCCAGGCGAGTGGCTTGTGCGCCTCGGCCATCTCTCCCTCTTCCACATTCATGGCCGTGATGATCCCTGCGTGCGTGGCGACGAGGTTGGTACTCTCCTGGGCGTTCGCGAGGTCGGATTTCGCCACCTCGAGCGCGAGCTCGGCCTTGTCCAGCGCCTGTTTCGAGATCGCCCCTTCCTCGTAGAGTTTTCGCATCCGCTTCGCATCGGCCAGGGCGTCCTCGTAGAGGGCCTTCGACCGGTTGTACGAGTGCAGCATCGGGTTCGGAGCGGTCTTCGCGAGGCGCACGACGACATCGCCCGCCTTGACCCGGTCACCCTCGCGCTTGCCGACATCGATCACGCGGATCGCGTTTGTCGAGATGATCGCGTACTGGAACGAGCCCTCGACCGTACCGGCGAGGGTGGTCCATACCTCGAGATCGCCTACGGCGCCGACGGCGACCTCCACCGGCTTCCCCTCGCTCTCCTGGACGGAGCGTATGCTGGCATAGCTCTCCTTCCGGCCGAGCTGCCAGAACCTGATTGCGAATACGGCGACGACCGCTATGATGACGATCCAGAGTATCGCCCTAGCCCTGCCCCGTCCCGCTTTCAACGTTTTATTCATCATCCGTCTCCTTCTACTGCATCTTCTCTATGTCATTGTACCCGTCACTGCCGACCGCCAGCTCGATGTAGGCCTGCGCCATGCTGCACGAGTAGAGCGCCTCGGCGTACTGCCCCCGGGCCGTCGTCATCGCAAGCTCCGCGTCGAGGCGCTCGAGCGGCGTTGCAAGGCCGTTGTGGAGCCGCACCACCGCGAGGCGATATGCCTCCTCGGCCAGGCGCACCGTTTCCCGGCGCCCCTCGAGCGCGGTGAGCGCGCTCTCGAGATTGAGCCAGGCCTGCTGCACGGCGAGTTCCTTGTCGCGCCTCGCCCGGTCGAGCTCCAGCTCGGCGACCCGAAGATTCGCCCTCGCCTCGTTGATCTTTCCTTTGGCGTTGAATCCGTCGAATATCGGAATCTGCAAACCGACCTGCACGGCGGCGATCTTGGCGATCAGCTCGTCCTCCGGCACGAAGCCCTCCGACCATTGCGATTGAATCGCGTAGTAGGCGTTGAGCCGGAGCATCGGGTACCGCTCGGCCTTGGCGATCCTGAGGAACTGCCTGTGTGCCTCTATGGTATGTTCGAGCACCTTGATATCGGCGCTCTTGGCCCGCATCGCGGCGAGCAGCATCTCTATGTCATTCGCGTGACCGCCCGCCGTGAGCGAGTCGGTCAGGGCGACCTCAACGCTTGGTTCCAGACCGCAGCGCCGTCGAAGCAGGATCGTGGTCTGATCGAGTCCGTTCCGCGCCACTACAAGGGGGGCTTTTCGATTGGCAAGCTCCACCTCGGCGCGCATCACATCGAACCTGCTCACCGTGCCCTCCGCGAAACCGGCCCGCGCTACGCGCACCGCCTCCTCGGTCTCCTGCATCGCTTTCTCGGCGATGCGGACGAACTCGGTCGCGAGCAGCACGCCGTAGTATGCCTCACGCACGTTGAAACGCACATAGTCGGACGCGGCGGACTGGCGGTACCGGAATGAAGTGAGATACTGGCGCGCCGCATTGAGGCCGGCGGATACCCGTCCAGCCGCCCAGAGGATCTGCGTGAGGTTGGCCGATCCGGTGAATTCGTTATCCTCGCCTATCTCGACCTTGGCAGGGGAGTCGGGCTCCTCCCGGAATTCCTCCGGCAGGAAGAAGGCGGGCTTCAGTATATTGCGCCCGTACTGCCCCGAGAGACTGAGCTGCGGGAGGGCGGCGGATTTGGCCTGCTTGACCTGGGCCTCGGCGCCGAGGACGGCCTGCCCCGCCTGCCGGAGCATCTCGTCGTTCTCGAGCCCCAGTTCGATCGCCCTGTCGAGACTGAGAACAACCGGTTCCCCGCTCGCCCCCGCAGGATAGATGTGCAGTATCACGACCGCGAGCGACATGAGTATCGCAGCACGCGCCGCGGTGGATATTCTCTGTATCCGTCTTCCCGTCATTGATCTTCCTCCATCTGCGAAACGTGCCTCTGTCTCGTCTCAAGAGGCGCGATAATCATCCGTTCCAGTATCCCCGGTATTGCGTCGAACGCCTCCCGGTCATTGCTGTCCATGAACATATCGAGGAGTCGGTGCGCCGCGCCGATCAGCACGGCGGCGAGCACGCGCGCATCCTCCCGTGGTATCTCGCCCCGCTCCATCGCCGCGGCGAAGAGCCCCGCGACGATCTCCCGGTTTGTCCGTATCTCGTCCTTGATCAGTCCCTCGAGGGCGAATTGATTCTCGTTGTGATAGATGGCGAGGAAATCGAGGTGCTCCTTGAAATGCTCGATCACCGCCTCGATCCGGCGTCTGAGCTGGCGCAGCGGTGGATCGTTCACGTCGCTCGCCTCGTCACCCAGCTTGTGCAGATCGCGGATATGACCCTCCATCAGCTCGCGGAAAATCTCGGCTTTGCCATCGAAATGGTTGTATATCTGCCCGACAGATAGTTCGGCCCGCTCGGCGATCTGCTTGACGCCCGTCTTCTCGTATCCGAAGTGGGCGAACAGTTCCTCCGCCGCTTCCAGTATCTCGGCGCGGTGGCGCAGGCGCTCGCGCTCGCGCCGGGAGAGCCGCTCATGGTTCGAGGAGCCGTTTGAAGCCGGCTCTTCCCGGGATCGCCCGCTACGGCCGGTATTCTCTGCACATTGATCGGAACGTTCCATCGTATTTACCCTCAATAGGGAAAATCTGTCATATAACGCATTCCATCACTGAATATTAAAAAAATTGGAACCGTACGT
>CBFCXB010000409.1:0-3071 GCA_965601905.1 uncultured bacterium
AGCTCCTTTTCGACGAACTTGCGGACCATGTCGCGCAGCATCTTCTGTTCGTCAGTGAACGTCCAGTCCATTGATTCATCCTCCTCGGTGCATTCGAAATCGATCCGTGTGCGCGACTCCCGTTGCCGTGCGAGGGGAAATGCCCCCGTGGAATCGGTATTGCAACTTCGGCGCGCTACTCCCAATCCAAATTTGAAGTTCGAAGGATACGGAGCTGGAAGCGTCTGTGTCAAGAAAAATGGCTTTCCCATCGGCCGGGCGCCGCGACGGTGATCGGCGGTAAATTCGGTTGATGATGACCGTTTCGGTATGGTACGGTACCCTTTCCGTGGCTGGAGCGTGACATCGATGGGAGCGTGTGCCGTGTCTGTTCAGTACGCCGAGGAGGAATGGTTTCCGAACGGGAGGGAGCGGTCCCGCAAGCTCCTCTGCCGTATCATACCGCTCCTTCGGCGGGCGGTGCGGGGCGAGAAGGTTCCCTCTGTCACGGAGATCGCGCAGAGAACCCTCTCGCCGTTCCGCGTACTCGTATCGACCGTGATCAGCGCGCGCACAAAGGACGAGGTAACCTCGGAGGCGAGCAACCGGCTCTTCGCGCGAGCAGAGACGCCGGCGGGCATGGCACGGCTTCAGGAGCGAACAATCGCCAAGCTGATATTCCCCGCGGGATTCTACCGAACCAAGGCGCGGGCGATACGCTCGCTCTCCGGGAAGATCGCGAACGAATTCGACGGGTGCGTTCCCGATACGATCGAGGCGCTCCTAACGCTTCCGGGTGTCGGGAGAAAGACGGCGAACCTCGTTGTGACGCATGGATTCGGAAAGCCGGGGATATGCGTCGATACGCATGTTCACCGAATCGTCAACAGGCTCGGCGCCGTTCGAACACGGAATCCCCACGAGACCGAATTTGCGCTCAGGGCCGTGCTGCCGAAACGACACTGGCTCGAGATAAACGAGCTGCTCGTAACATACGGCAAACACGTCTGTGCGCCAATATCGCCCTTCTGCTCGCGTTGCGCCGTCGTGAGATCGTGCGGAAAGGTCGGTGTCAAAAGGTCGCGGTGAGGGGTGGCTCACATGGATGATCCGGCATCTTGAACGAAGGAGTGTAGTATGCGTCGATTCTTTGCCGCCGTGATCGTAACGGCGCTGGCCGCCTCCCTCCACGCGGGGGAACAGTCCACCTTCGATCGGTACTTCACCGGGGAAGCGCTCCGCGTCGATCTGTTTCATACCGGCAGCGGCGGCGGAGAGGTATTCAGCCTCGACGAGCTGGTGGCCGAGCCGTACTGGGCGGGGAATCCCCGCTCGCTCGTCGATACGCTGAATCTCGGGGAGTTCATGGTGCGCGTCTACGATATCGCGACGAACCGCATGATCTTCTCGCGCGGTTACTCCACGATCTATGCGGAGTGGGAAACGACCGACGAGGCGATCGAGGGTTTTCCCCGGACGTTTCACGAATCACTGATTGTCCCGTATCCCCGCTCTCCCGTCCAGGTGCGCATCGAACGGCGCGACCGTGAGAACTTCTTCGGGACCGTCTTCGATCTCGTCGTCGATCCGGATGACTACCATATCCGGACCGGTGGGCGCTACGGCGCATTCAAGGTGCGCGAGCTGGAGGATAACGGACCGCCGTCGGGCACGGTCGACATCGTGATACTGGGCGACGGCTATCGTTCGGATCAGATCCACAAGCTCCGTGACGACGCGAAGCGGTTTGTCGATCTTTTCTTCGATATGGAGCCGTTCGGGAGCCGGCGGAGCGATTTCAGCGTTCGCCTCATCGAGACGGTGTCCCGTGAATCGGGAGTTGACGATCCGCGGGCGGGTCTCTTCCGGGACAACCTGCTCGGTCTCTCGTTCAACAGCCTCGACATCGACCGGTACATGCTGACCACGTCGAACAAGGTCGTGCGCGAGATCGCGGGTAGCGTGCCGTACGATTTGGTCATCATCCTCGCAAATGAGGAAAAGTACGGCGGCGGGGGCATATTCAATCTGTACTCGACCTGCATCTCCGACAACGAGTACGACGGCTACGTTTTCGTGCATGAGTTCGGGCACGCCTTCGCGGGTCTCGGGGACGGGTACTACTCATCGACGGTCACATACAACGACATGTACCCGCGGGGAGTGGAGCCGTGGGAGCCGAACATCACGGCGCTTCTCGACAGCACGAACGTCAAGTGGGGAGACCTGATTCCGGAAGGAACGCCGGTTCCGACTCCTGACGACTCGACGTACGACGATGTCGTGGGATGTTTCGAGGGAGCGGGATACTCGGCGAAAGGGCTCTACCGGCCCTACCGGGACTGCCGGATGTTCTCGAAGGGACTCGCCGATTTCTGCCCCGTCTGCCGCCGGGCGATCGAGCGGATGATCGATTTCCACACGCGGTAGGCGGCCGTCATTTACTCCGGGGACGCCGCAGTCTTCAGACGATCCCCCCGTAGCGCTACGGTCCGAGATTCATGAGTCGCTCGCCCCGAAGGTAGTCGTCGGAGTTGATATCCTCACCCCTCTGGAGCTGCTGGTACTCGACCTCGAGAATCGTGTAGTGGCTGTGCTCCATGCTCGCAAGGTAGTTGAGGAGAGACTTGCTGTTCGCATCGCGCGTCTTCGCGGCGAGGCCGTGATAGAATTCCTCCGACATCTTCTCCGCCGTCATGGCCGCATCGAAGAGATCCTTGAGATTCGCCTCGCGCGCGAGCACCTCACTGATCGTGGGAACGAGGGATTTCGGAGGAAACTTCAGGTCTACGTCGGGAAATTTTTTATTGTACGCATCGGTCAGTATCTGCTGGTGCCGCCGTTCCTGCGCGATTAGAAAGTCGAATTTTTCCGCAAGGTCGGTGTTCTTCGTGATCTCTTTCATGCGCGTGTAAAGCTTGATCGCCTCGATCTCCGATTTGATGCCGATGCTCAAAACCTCGAGCGTCGTAAGGTCCTGATCGTTACTCATCGGTGAATCCTTTCTCGGGTGTGTAATTCTTTTATTCTAGTACTGCTTGCTAAGCATATGAAAATGCTGTGATGCTGTCAAGGAATGGGGTCAGCAGCAG
>CBFCXB010000410.1:0-3068 GCA_965601905.1 uncultured bacterium
GGCTCCTCGACGAGGGACTCGTTGCACTCGAGGCAGCGTGTGAACGGTGTGATCTTCGGCCGCTCCGGCAGCTTGCCGAAAAGCTCGGCGACCTGGTCGAACACCGTTTCGCTGGTCAGGATCACCGCCGGACTTCCCGGCCGGTCGTGGTGGCGCCGGGCGCGGGTGACCGCTATCCTTCCCTCACGGTCGGCGTTGACGAGGAACCGTCCCGACTCGCCGTCGGGATTGAGCTTCGCGTCGAGCCCGAGCAGCCTGAGCATGCGGCAGAGTTTTCCGAGCATCCTGTCGCAGAGAAATATATGCTTTTTCTTCATGCTGCTGTCCTTCCCTGGAGTCCGTTAAAGATTTTTACGCGTCTGCCGGGCGCCTGCATCCCATTATACGCGCTGGACGGCTCATAATTCGATGGTCAGCCGGATGTCCAGGCAATGCCCTTTTTCGCTTGACAGGGTATCAGAAAGTGATGAATATGTGAAACCTGAATGGTTCGACCAGTTGGGTAAGGTTGGGATTTACGGCAATCTGGAGGTGAGATGTCCGGTTCGAGGGGGGGAACCGGGTGGGGAAAATGCCGGAAGTGTTTACGGGATGTTTGAAGTGTAATAAGGGAGTGCTCCTGCCCCTGTCGGATTACGGGAGAGATGGAGCACCGATTCGTTACAAAGCGTGGGTTTGCAATAATCCTGAGTGCGGTTTCAATATTAGGATCGATAATGGCGAGATCAGTCTAGGAAAAGAGCTCTCATATTCATCGAAGTAGGATTCGACGGAAATCGCTGCGGAAGCAAACTGCACTGGTTCGAACAAACGGGGGGACTGAAAAAGTCCCCCTTTTTATGTGCGCGGCGCCGCGTCCCGTTCGGCGTGGTGGCGTTCGAGGAAGTAGATCCCCCCCAGCAGGGCGAATATGGAAATGACCGTCCAGACAGCCGAGGGGGAGGAAATCTCGGCCGCCTCGATTGCGCTTTCCGGCATTGCGTGTAATCGTGCGAGTGATATGAGATTGTACAATGCGTGTGCAAAAACGGGGTAGAGAAGATTGCCGGTGCGGTAGAAGAGATACCCGAACAGTGCACCGAGAAGAACGACTCCTGGGAGCAGCGCGACGCTGAAGTGGCAGAGTCCGAATACGATAGAGGCGAGTGCTACGGCGAGGTATCCCCGCATGTTTCTCTGGAAGATGCGCTGGACGAATCCCCTGAACAGCAGTTCCTCCCCGAAGGGGGTGATAATGACGGTTCCGAGGCCGGTGGCGATCAGGGCGAGCGTCCCTTTAGGCTTGATCGACAGGAGAAAATTGATATAATCGGCGTCCGGAGGGTGCATCTTCTCGAAATAGCTCGAGATGGCATCGACGGGTAGGATCGAACCGCCTGCCACGACGAGCACCATCGCCGTTATCGCGAGATCCGGTACTTCCACGCGGTACTCTCTCCGGAAACTCAGGGAGAACCTTCTCGAAAGCAGGATCATGGGGATGACGAATGCGATTATTCCCGGAAGGATCAAGGACAGTATGAGATTCCCCCTGATGATCAGAAGGCCCGAAATGGAGAAGTACATGAAAAAGCACGCAACGGCGTAGAGGAGCAGAAGGTAGTTGTTGACCCGGTCGAAGATCCCCGGTGCAGGTTCTTCGGGGTCCAGGTCGTGCTCGTTCTGGTCGGGCATGTATTCCACAGAAGGTCAATATAACGGTGCGGCAGTGGTGCGGCAAGGAGAAAGGGCGTCATGATCAAGTTGATCATTTTCGATCTCGATAATACGCTTACCGATTTCGTTCACATGAAGAACTCATCGATCGAGGCGGCGGTACAGGCGATGATCGATGCGGGGCTGATGTTCCCGCCGGAGAAGATAAGTGACGAGATATTCAGGATATACGGCGAGGAAGGCATCGAGTATCAACGGGTGTTCAACCGGCTGCTGATCGATTTGATCGGGCGCGTCGATTACAAGATACTCGCGGCAGGCATCGTCGGGTACCGGCGTGCTCGCGAAGCATCGCTGGTTCTCTATCCGCACGTCAAGGTGACACTGATCACGCTCGTGAGACGAGGTCTCAAGCTGGCGGTCATCTCGGATGCGCCGCGCCAGGAGGCCTGGCTGCGGCTCTGTTACCTCCAGCTTCACCACATGTTCGATGTCGTGCTGGCCCACGAGGATACCGGTGAGTACAAACCGAGCCCGGCGCCGTTCACCGCCGTCCTGGAGGAGCTGGGGATCCAGCCGGGCGAGGCGATGATGGTGGGTGACTGGCCCGAGCGCGATATCGCCGGAGCGGCGGAACTTGGCATCATAACGGTATTTGCACGGTACGGAGACACATTCGGCACAAAAACGTCGGGTGCGGATCACGAGATCAAAGATATCTACTCACTCGTTGAGATCGTCGATTCATTAAATAAAGGCAATTGATTGAAATGGAGGAGAAAGGAAGGATGCGATGCACGTAGTGACCGGTGAGGAGATGAGACGCCTCGATGATGCGACGATCAGTCACATCGTTCCCGGCATAACCCTGATGGAGCGGGCGGGGCAGGGGGTGTTCGAGGAGATTGCCGAATATTTCGATCCCTTCGAGGATTGTGTCATCTCGATCTTCCTGGGGGGAGGCAACAACGCGGGGGATGGGCTTGTCGTCGGGAGGCTCCTCGCGGAGCATGGCGCTCAGGTGATCCTGCATTACCTGCGCGATCCCAAGAATCTGCCGCCCGACGCCTTCAAGAACTACGTGCGGCTCAAGAGCTTCCGAAAATCGGGCTCTATCGAGGAAAACTTCCTCTACCTTGCCGACTGGGAGCATAAGGTGCGGAGTTCGCTCGAGGAGAGCGATCTCGTTGTCGATGCACTTTTCGGGACCGGTATCACCAAGCCGATTACGGGTCTCTACACAGAGGTGATAGAGATGATCAACCGGAGCGGGCTGCTCACGCTCTCGGTGGATATCCCCTCCGGCGTGAACGGATCGACGGGCGAGATTATGGGGGCCGCGGTTCAAGCGGACCTGACGGTGACGATGGCGCTGCCGAAGATCGGGCTCTTCTTCTATCCGGGGAAGGCGT
>CBFCXB010000411.1:0-3041 GCA_965601905.1 uncultured bacterium
CTCGTTCAAGGTGCGCGGCGTCATGAACAAGTTGCTGAGCATGACGAAGGATGAGCTGTCGCGGGGAGTTGTGACCGCCTCGACGGGTAACCACGGTGCCGCGTTGGCGTATGCGGTACACCGGCTCGGAGCGCCGGGAATCGTCTACGTACCGGAAAATGCTGCGCCCGACAAGGTGTCGGCGATCGAGCGGCTCGCCGCCGAAGTGCGGTATCACGGCCGTGACAATGCGGTCACGGAGATCCATGCGCGTCGGTTTGCCGAGGAGCACGGCATGACCTACCTCTCACCGTACAACGATCCACTGGTGGTCGGAGGACAGGGTACGATCGGCGTCGAGCTCGAACGCCAGCTGGACCGGATCGACGTCGTCTTCGTCTCACTCGGCGGCGGCGGACTGATCTCGGGCATTGCGGGTTACCTGAAGTCGGTGAATCCCGAAGTCGTCGTCATCGGCTGTTCCCCCGAGAATTCGCAGGTCATGATTCAATCGGTCGGAGCGGGAAAGATTCTGGACCTGCCGTCACTTCCCACACTGTCCGACGGCACCGCCGGCGGCATCGAGCCGGGCGCGATCACATTCGAGCTGTGCCGTGAGCTTGTCGATGACTACGCGACGGTGACAGAGGATGAGATCGCCGACGGCCTGCGTCTTTTCTTGAAGACGCACCATATGCTGATCGAGGGCGCGGCCGCCGTTGCCATCGCCTCCTACCTGAAGATGCTCGACCGGTGCTCCGGCACAAATGTGGTTATCATCATATGCGGCTCGAACATCGGCCCGGAGACATTGAAACGAATCCTGTGAAGAGAAATTGCGCAGAATACGGGGAGGGATACCCGTGAAGATCATTTCATTAGAGCAAATCAAGGAAACATTGCCATCGATCGATCTCATCCCCGCCATCGAGGCGGGCTTCGTCGCCTATTCGGCGGGAGATGCGGTCGTGCCGCCGGTCGGCGAGCTCCTGCTCGATAGAGGAGACGTGCATATCAAATACGGCTACCTGAAGCGCGACCGGTATTATGTGATAAAGATCGCGTCCGGTTTCTATGACAATCCCCAATTCGGCCTGGCTTCCGGGAACGGATTGATGCTTCTGTTCGATCAGAAAACGGGCGAACTCGTATCCATCCTGCTCGATGAAGGACACCTGACCGATGTACGGACCGCCGTGGCCGGCGCCATTGCCGCCAAGCACCTCGCTCCCCGGAACGCCTGGCGCATTGGAATCGTCGGCACCGGCACCCAGGCCCGCATGCAGCTCATGTACCTGGCGCAGGTCACCGAATGCCGGGACGTTCTCGTATACGGGAGAGGTGACAAACAGCTCTCGCGGTACGAGGATGAAATGGAACAGCACGGCTTTTCGATAGAGACAACGAAAAATGCGGAGGATGTTCTGCAAACCTGCAACGTGATCGCCACCACCACTCCCTCGACCACACCACTGCTCGCAGCATCCCATTTGCGTGCAGGGACGCATATCACGGCGGACGGTTCCGATACCCCGCTCAAACAGGAACTGGACCCGGCCATATTGAATAAAGCCGATCTGGTCGTTGCCGACAGTATAGCGCAATGCCTCGAGCGGGGAGAGATACACAAGGCCATCGAAACGGGTCACATCGCCAAGGACGGGTTGATCGAATTGGGCGACATAATTGCAGGAAATGCGGCGGGGCGAACATCGCAGGAACAGGTCACGGTAGCCGATTTGACCGGTGTGGCGGTGCAGGATATCAAGATCGCCGCGGCGATCTACGAACGGCTGGATGAACAGCAGCCAGCCGCCGACACGATTGATCGGCATTAAATTCAACGGCTTGCCCGCATTATTCGATTGAACGGCGGAGCAATATATGGTACAATCATAAATTACAGAAGCCATTACATTTATTATCGGTTAAGAGCCGCTGTTGAATTCAACATACCCTTAATCCTTCACAACAGGGAGGGAGAGTCATGAGATCTTTGCTTACATTCGCCGCGTGTCTTTGCGTGCTCCAGCTGTTCGCTGGAGTGCCACCGCTGCAGGCGCAGTGGGTGGAAGACGGTACCGGCATCTGCAGAGAAGTCAATTATCAGACGGACTGCAGAATCGCATCCGACGGCTCGGGTGGCGCCATCATCGTCTGGAATGACTACCGGGGCGACTCCAACTATGAAGTATACGCACAGAGGGTCGACGCGTACGGCAACCCGCAATGGGCAATGGACGGCATACTCGTCTGCTCGGCTGTATACTCCCAGACCAACCCGGGGATCGTCACGGACGGCGCGGGAGGCGCGATCATCACCTGGGAGGACTATCGAAGCGGAACGAGTTACGATATATATGCTCAAAGGATCGATGCAGATGGCAATGAGCTGTGGACCACAAACGGTGTCGCCATCTGCACGGCCGCCTATAATCAGGACAACCACAAGACAATGCCCGACGGCTCGGGCGGTGCGATCATCACCTGGCGTGATATACGCAACGGCTTCGACTATGACATCTACGCGCAAAGAGTCGATGCAAGCGGCTCGGTTCTATGGACGGTGGACGGCGTTTCCATCTGTGCCGCCTCCAGCAACCAGCAATACCCCAATCCTGCACCCGACGGCTCGGGGGGCGCGATCATCACCTGGCAGGACGGCCGGGGAGGAAACACCGATATATACGCGCAAAGGATCGGTGCGGCCGGCGCCACCCAGTGGACTCCGGACGGTGTCGCCATCTGTACGGCCACTAATTTTCAATACTATCCTCAGATAGTATCCACCTCCGCAGGAGGCGCGATCATCGCCTGGGATGACTACCGAAGTGGAGCCGGTTCCGACATCTATGCCCAGAAAATCGACGCCGCCGGCGCTGTTCAATGGACGGCAAACGGCGTTTCCGTCTGCGCAATCACCGACGATCAGAGCACCCCGCGACTCGTTCCGGTCAGCACAGGAGGCGCGATCATCGCCTGGAGCGACCGCCGCAGCACAACCTATTTCGATATCTACGCCCAGAGACTGGACGCCACCGGTTTCAGCCAATGGATCACCA
>CBFCXB010000412.1:0-3040 GCA_965601905.1 uncultured bacterium
ATTGCGGGAAGCCGTGCCCCCTCCGGGAGGTTCGCCCTACGGCGAATGGATCGCGCGGATCTGGTCCGCACTCTTCTCGCACCGTGGGCTCGTTATCGTCGAACCACGTATTCTGGGGGGGGCGGCGCGGGAATTTTTCGAGCGGGCCGTCGAGCTGCACGGAGAGATAACGGGCCGCGTTCAGGCGGCCGGTGAAGCGATCCAGGCGGCCGGGTACGATCCCGCTCTCCTTTCGGCACGGGCCGGTACGCTGTTTCTGATCGATGATGAGGGCCGGCGCACGCGGTTGGACCGGGCGGGCAGGCACGGAGAAGCCGTGGTGGAGCGCCCTGAGCGCTACTCCGCCGATGTTCTCCTGCGCCCCGTCATGGTCGATTCGATCCTTCCCGTTCTCGCCCACGTGCTGGGACCGGGCGAGATCGCCTACCACGCCTATCTGAAGCCACTGTACGAACTTTTCGGGCTCGACCAGCCCTTGCTTTTTCCCAGGAAAAGCTATACGGTTCTGAGGAATATCGATGCCGGACGCATCGCGCGTTACGGGCGCGATGCTGAGGAGATTTTATGCAGCGGCGCCTCTGCATTCGAGGCACCGGATGCCGCCATCCCCGATCCGGGGGATCGGCTTTTCGAGGGGGCCCGGGCGGGGATCGAGAAAGCGATCTCGCCGCTTGGCCCGTACGTCGAGGGGATCGATCCGGGTCTCGTGAAAACACACCGGCGGCTCTTGTCACAGGCGCGGCGCTCACTCGATACATTGCGGGAGCGAACCGAACGGGCGGCGATGAGCACGCGCGGCATGTCGAAGGGGGAATACCGGCGGCTGGTCAATCTGATCATGCCGAAAGGGAGGATGCAGGAAAGAATATTCCCGATCCCTTTCTTTCTCGCGCTCGCGGGGCGCGGATTTCTCGACGCCGTGACAGGCGCCGGGGAGCTCGATGATTTTTCGCACACCCTGATAACGCTGGAGACGAACGATGAGTGACGTCGATGTTATGGCTTTCGGTGCGCATCCCGACGATATCGAGATCGGATGCGGCGGAACGCTCCTGAAGCTCTCCGCGAAGGGGCGCCGCGTCGTGCTGGTCGATCTTGTACGCGGGGAGATGGCCACGCGCGGCACCGTCGCCGAGCGGAGCGAGGAGGCCACACGTGCGGCCGGGATACTCGGCGCCCACGCTCGGGAGAATCTCGAGCTGAAGGACGGACACATCGCCGTCACCGACGAGGCGAAACGAAAGGTCGCCGAGGTGGCGCGCTCGTACCGGCCGCGTCTCGTCATGGTGCCGTACTGCCGCGATCGCCATCCCGACCATTACCGCACCAGCGAGGTCGTGTACGAGGGGCTCTTCATGGCGGGGCTGCAACGGTTCGAGACGGGGCAGGAGTCGTACCGTCCGCCCCGGCTTCTCTACTTCATGCAGTGGGAGGAGTTCACGCCTACCTTCATCGTGGACATCACCGAACAGTACGAGAAGAAGATGGAGGCGATCTACGCCTATAGGAGCCAGTTCATGCCGGACGACAACTTCTACAAACTGACGAAGCTCACCTCCCGGGAGTACAATTGGTCGCTCTCGAGCAGGATGGCGTACTACGGATCCCTGATAGGCAAGAAGTACGGGGAGGGATTCCTCGTACGCGGCAACATCGAGGTCGACGATCCGCTCGAGCTCATTTTTTCATCGTTCTGATCGAGCGGCATCGAGATCGAGGCACGAGCCATGAAAATCGGTATTTCATGTTACCCGATGCACGGAGGCAGCGGCGTCGTGGCGTCCGAGCTGGGGAAGCACCTCGCCGGCGCGGGACACGAGGTGGCATTTATCAGCTTCTCATCGCCGCTGCGGCTGTCCGAGCTCCCCGCCGGTGTCTCGATTCACGAAATACAGGACGATATCTTTCCCTTCAAACAGTACCCCTACACGCTGGCGCTGGCCTCGAAGATGGCGGAGATCGCGCGGCTGAAGGGTCTCGAGATCATCCACGCCCATTATGCCATCCCGTTCGCGGTGGCGGCGATTCTCGCACGGCAGCTCGTCCCCGAGCGGAACCTCAAGGTGGTGACGACCCTGCACGGCACCGATATCACGCTCGTGGGGAGCCACTCGTCGATGCGTTCGATCACCACGTACGCGATCAACGCCAGTGACGCGGTCACGGCGGTGTCGCGGTATCTCAAGAGCGAAACGTACCGGATATTCGACGTCGATCGCGAGATCGAGGTCATTTACAATTTCATCGATATGGAACACCACACGTGCCCCGTCTCGCCGTCGGTCCCGGAGCCGAAGTGGAAGGGACAGCCGACGGTGATGCATATATCGAACTTCCGCCCGCTGAAGCGGGTGGGCGATGTGATCGAGGTCTTCGCGCGGATCAGGCGCGAGATCGATGCCCGGCTGCTGCTTGTAGGCGATGGTCCGGAGAGCATGAAGGCGGAGCAGATGGTGCGCGATCTCGGGCTCTCAGATGCGGTCTCCTTCATTGGGGTCGTCGAGGATGTGGCGCCGGTCCTCGCCGCCGCCGATCTGCTCCTGCTCCCCAGCGAGAGCGAGTCGTTCGGTCTGGCGGCCCTCGAGGCGATGGCGAGCGGAGTGCCTGTAATCGCAAGCCGTATCGGAGGCATCCCCGAGGTGGTGGAGGACGGTGTGACGGGGTGCCTGGCGCCGCTCGGCGATGTCGATCGGATGGCGCAACGCGCCCTGGAGATTCTGACCGACACGGAGAAGGCGGCGCGTTTCTCGGCGCAGGCCCGCGAGCGGGCCACGACACATTTCGACCACCGGCGGATCATCCCGCGGTATGAATCATTGTACCGGCGCGTTCTCGGCGCCGGCGGCTAGCGATAGAGCCCGTCCGGGTCGATCTTCTCCCGCAGTATCTTCAGCTCCTCGTCGCTCGGCGGCTCGTTGTGCGTGATCTCGTCGGCCATGTGCAACTCGAAGCCGGTGTGCTCGACGACATCTTCGACCGTCGCGCCGGGATTCAGCGAGAGGAGCTTCATCCGCTTCGTCTCGTCATCGAATCCCATAAT
>CBFCXB010000413.1:0-3036 GCA_965601905.1 uncultured bacterium
GGACGAAGGGGAATCTCTTGAACTATGCGATCGGCCAGGGTGAGGTTCTCACAACACCACTTCAGCTGTGTACTTTCACCGCGATAGTGGCGAACGGCGGGTATACGGTGCATCCGTATATCGTGCGGAGGATCGTCGGACCGAATGGTAAAATCATCAGCGAGAACAAATGGGTTGCCGCGCCGATTCCCGGTATCGACCGGGGCATGCTGAACCTCATCCGCCGTGCCATGGAGGGTGTCGTCGACGGCGAGTAAGGCACGGGCAGGGCTGCGCGGCTTCCGCAGGTGCGGATTGCGGGCAAGACGGGAACGGCGCAGAATCCTCACGGGGAAGATCATGCGCTGTTCGTCGCATACGCGCCGGCCGATGATCCCATGTACGCGCTGACGATCGTTATGGAGAATGCAGGGCACGGCGGCGCGATGGCCGCCCCCCTCGCGCGCGAGATCTTCACGGCGTGTTTTTCAACCGCAACCGAGACGGCACGTGCGCTTGGGGCGGAAGTGATGGGTGCGGGCAGCGTGCGTGAGGGCGATGTGCCGCCTCTATCGGCGAATCCGGTGGATGCCGACTGAAATGACGGGGGTATCGGGTGGTAGAACGGTTTTCCCATGACTTCGACTGGTTGATCCTTATCGCTACACTGATACTGATCGGCATGGGACTGCTCACGCTCTACTCGGTCGGACACATACCGGGGGAACTGCGAGAGAGCTTTCCTGCGGGCAAGAGCATCTTTTTCGAGAAGCAGCTCATCTGGAGCTTGCTGGGGCTCGTCGTTATGGCGCTCGTTTTCTTCATACCGTTTAGTTACTACGAGAGCACCGCGGTTGTGCTGTACGTCCTCGGGGTGATCCTGCTCGCCGCCCTTCTCTTTCTCGAGACGGGCGGCGGCGCAAACCGGTGGATCGTTCTTGGTGCATTCAGGTTCCAGCCGAGCGAATTCATGAAGATCGCGGTGATGTTTCTCCTCGCCAGGTTTCTCGCCGAGAAACGGAACAATCCGAACAACCTCAAGGTATTCGCGATCGCCGCCTTCATCGCGCTTGTTCCCTTTCCGTTTATCGTGAAACAGCCGGACCTCGGAACGGCGCTCGTATTTCCCGCCGTCCTGATCCCGATCCTCTACTGGCGCGGTCTCAATGAGGGTGTACTGATCATTTTCCTCTCCTCAGTGGCCGGCGCGTTTCTCACCATCTACAGCAAGTGGTCCCTGGGACCGGACACCTATCCGTATCCGCTCCTCATCTACGTACTCCTGATCTTCTTCATTGCGTATCGGCGGAGGCGATTCCTTTTTCAGAGCATCGCCCTGGTGGGTATCAACCTCGGAGTCATGCTCATCGTGCCGGTGCTCTGGGACAGGTTGCACGTGTACCAGCAGGGCAGGATTCTGGCGTTTCTCAGGCCCGAATCGGATATCCTGGGGAGCGGGTGGCAGGTGTACCAGTCGAAGGTGGCGATCGGCTCGGGCGGGTTCTGGGGCAAGCAGTTTCTCCACGGCACGCAGAAGCTGCTCGCTTTTCTCCCAGAGAGGCACTCGGATTTTATATTTTCCGTGCTCAGTGAGGAGTTGGGATTTCTCGGTTCACTGCTCGTGATAGCGCTGTTTGCCGTGATCGTCGTCCGTGCACTCTTTCTCGCGGCCAAGGTCAAGAATCGCTTCGCGTCGATCGTCGCTGTCGGCATCTGTGCATACTTGCATTTCACGCGATCGTCAACATCGGCATGACCGTCGGATTTGCCCCGGTGACCGGTCTCCCGCTCCCATTCATGAGTTACGGTGGAAGTTCGATGATCGTGAGTTGCTTTTTTATCGGAATACTTCTCAATTTCAGTGTCCGTTTCTACGAGTACTGAGGGAGTACCGTTTGAAGAACGCAATAGAACGTATCCTGGAGCTTGCCAGGCGTCATTCGTGCGAATGCGAGGTGTACGGCGAATCGGCGCGGCGGTTCAGCGTCGATATGCATCGGGGAGAGGTCGAATCGATTGAGCGTTCGAACGATGTGGGAGTAGGAATACGGCTCGTGCGCGACGGGAAGATCGGGTTCGCGTACACGAATGATATCGAGCCGCGGGGACTCAGGGCGGCGTTCGAGGAGGTGCACGCAAATGCCGCGAGCAGTTCGCCGATCGATGTCGATAGTCTGGCCGAACGCCGGGAACCGATTGATCGGGGGGATCTCTACCCAACGCTGCCGCCGGCGGGAGGGGATCATGACAAGGTGGAACGCGTGCGGGCAATGGAGAGCGCGTGCTTCGGTCTCGATGATGCGGTGGCTAACACGGAGGGCGCCGGATACTACGAGGTGTGCGGCGATGTTTTCGTTGCGAGCACGCGGGGATTTCACAGGCGCGAGAAAAGGGGATTTTGTTCATGCACCGTCACCGCGGTCGCCCGACGGGGGGATGATGTGCGCAGCGGATCGTACTACGAGCAGGCGCTGCACCCCGAAAGAATCGATTTCGCCGCTGTCGGCGAAAGGGCCGCATCCCGCGCGGTGAAGCTCCTCGGGTCGAAACGCATCGCGACGAAGCGGTATCCCGTGGTGATCGACGGCACCGCTTTCGTCGAGATCGTCGATCTCCTCTCCGAGGCCCTGTCGGCGGAAATGGTAGTGAAGGGGATGTCGATCCTCGCCGGAAAGCGTGGAAAGCGCGTGGCCCGCGATGTTGTATCGGTCATTGACGATCCGTTTCGCAGCGGGTGCTGTTTCAACGCGTGCTTCGACGCCGAGGGCGTGCCGAAGGAGAAATGCACCCTCATCGGGTCGGGGCTTCTCGAGGGATACCTCCACAATGTGTACTCATCGCGCAGAATGGGCATGAAACCGCCGGGCAACGCGGTGCGGCAAACCTACATGAGTCGTCCCGTTCCGGGGCCGTCGAACCTCTACATCGCGCCGGGAGAGCGATCCGGTGACGAAATGGTTGCGGATATGGATGAGGGCGTGTATGTCCAAGATATCATGGGGATGCATACGGCCGATACGATTTCGGGAGATTTCTCCGTCGGCATAGACGGTTTTT
>CBFCXB010000414.1:0-3023 GCA_965601905.1 uncultured bacterium
CCGAACAGTTCACGGTCGGATTCGTGCTGCCGTCGATCGAGGTCACCTATCCCGCCGGGGATGAGACGTTCGGCACGGGAGATACGGTGTCGATCGCGTGGACGGGCGAATGGCTTTCGGGCGATGTTCGCATCACGCTGATCAATCCGGACAGAGATCTGGTTTTCACCGTGACCGAGGGGATTTCGTGCACCGCCTCGCCGTACGACTACGTGATACCGCCGGAGGTGCCGAACGGAACCTACTTTTTCAGGATCGCAGTGGTCGGAAACGAATCGGTCAGCGATGATTCCGAATATTTCAGCATCCTGTACGCCGGGCCGAGCATCGAGGTGACGGATCCGGCGGGAGGCGAGCGGTTCGATTACGGCGAACCGATCTGGATCGCCTGGATGACCGAGGGGATCGATGTCGATGTTGCCATATATCTGATCGAATCGGGGACCGGTGAATCCCGTACCATAGCGAGCGCCATTCCCTATTCGAACACACCGCACGAGTATGTTGTCGAACCGGATGTGCCGCCCGGCGATTACTTCATCCGCGTCACGCAGTTCGACAACGGGGATATCGGTGACGATTCAGGGATATTCTCCATCGGGCAGCCGACGATAGAAGTCACGTTCCCGGTCGGCGAGGAGCAGTTCGGCAACGGACAGACGATTCCGATCGCTTGGGCCGTCGAAGGAATGGAGGGGAACGTTCGGATCGATCTGATCAACGCCGACAGGAACGTGGTTTTTCCGGTGACGGAAGGCACACCCGCGGGCAATTCGCCCTACAACTACGTCATCCCGGCGGGCATACCCCAGGGAACGTACTTCGTGCGTGTACAGAAGGCGGACGATGAATCGGTCAGCGACAATTCGGAATATTTCACGATCGTCCAGCCGTCGATCACCATCACGTTCCCCGGAGGAAACGAGGAATTCGTTACCGGTCAAACGATCCCGATTACGTGGACGAGCGTCGGAATGGAAGGGTATGTGCACATCGAACTGATCAATCCCGATAGACCACAGAGCTTTCCGGTCGCTTACATGACGCCGTACGATAACGCTCCCTACGATTACGGCATTCCGGCGGATATACCGTCCGGGACATATTTCATCAGGGTCAACAAGTTCGATGACGAGAGCATATATGACGACTCGGATTACTTCTCGATCGAGCAGCCTTCCATAACCGTGGTTTCTCCCGCGGCGGGGGATGGATTCGAGACCGGTCAGACGATCGCGGTAAGCTGGACCACCGGCAACATGGAGGGAGCGGTGCGCATCGACCTGATCGACGCCGACAGCGGCGAGCTGCGCGGTGTCGTGGACAGCATTCCGTATACCGATTCTCCGTACGAGTATGTAATCCCGGCGGATGTGCAAACGGGATCGTACTTTGTCAGGGTAACGAATTTCGATGGCACGGGCATGTGGGGCGACTCGGGGATCTTCACCATAGGTGCGCCGTCCATCTCAATCACGTATCCGGCGGGCCTTGAGGTATTCGGCATCGGCCAGACACTGCCGATCGAATGGTCCACGACGGCGATGTCAGGTGGTGTTCGGATCGAATTGATCAATCCCGACAGGATTCTGGTATACACCGTCGCGGAGAACACGCCGTACAACGGTTCTCCCTACGAGTACATCATCCCGTCGGATGTCCAGCAGGGGAGCTATTTCATCAGGATCAGCAAATTCGATGACGCGGGCGTCATCGACGACTCCGAGTATTTCACCATCGTCGAACCGTCGATAACCGTGAGCGAGCCCGTGGGGGGCGAGATATTCGGGATCGGCCGGACCATACCGGTCAGATGGGCGGTCGAGGGTGTCGGCGGCGACGTTCGCATCGAACTGATCAATCCCGATCGGGACCTGGTCTACACGATCTCGGAAAGCACGCCGAGCAACGGCTCGCCGGTTTTCTACACGATCCCCGGCGATGTGATGCCGGGATCACACTACGTCAGGGTCAGCAGCATCGCCGACGAGACGCTGTACGGGGACACCGGCTATTTCACGATCGTCGTCCCATCCATCACCGTCACTGCGCCCGCCGACGGTGAAACGTTCGGAACCGGTCAATCCGCGCAGATCTCCTGGCTGGCCGAGGTGATCGATTCCGCCACCGGTGAAACCTATGCGGTGGTCGACACGACGAGCCATGACGCCTCTCCCTACAACTACACCTTCCCGGCGGATATGCCCATCGGAACATATTTCATCAGGGTCGGCGCGGTGGACGATGAGACCCTCAGCGGCGATTCGGGTACCTTCACGATCGTCGAGCCCTCGATCGGTGTCACCACGCCGGCCGGGGGAGAGACGTTCGGCCTCGGGCAGACCATATCGGTCGCCTGGACTACGGCGGGCATGACGAGCAACGTGACGATCAATCTGCGGCATGCCGTGACGGGTGATAACTACGCGCTCATGACGGATATCCCGTTCGACGGCTCTCCGCAGGATTGCGTCGTGCCGAGCGATATTCCAACCGGCGACTATTTCATCCGGATCAATACAACCGGTGATGCAACGATATACGGCGACTCCGGTGTATTCTCGGTAATCGATCCGGGTGCGACCTCGATTACCGTAACGCTTCCGGCCGGAGGCGAGGAGTACACGTACGGTCAAACAATACCCATCACCTGGACGACCGAAGGTGTGACGGGCAACGTGATCATAGAACTGATCAATCCCGACAGGCTCCTGGTCTATACCGTGACTGACGCCACTCCGTTCGACAATTCGCCCTTCGACTATACGATTCCAGGGGACGTGTCGCAGGGAACGTATTTCGTCAGGGTGCGGAAGTCGGACAACGAGGAGCTGTTCGACGATTCGGAGTACTTCACTATCAATTGATTGGTGAAGGATATCGACCGACGTTCTTCGAGACGCATGTGGTGCCGGTTGCAGCCGGCACCACATGGCTATATGGGTGCGGGTAACACTGTAACACTGTACACTGTAGGAAATTCGAATCCTCGTCGAGATGCGCGGATGGCCGGATCGGGCGTG
>CBFCXB010000415.1:0-3021 GCA_965601905.1 uncultured bacterium
AAGAAAACGCGTTCGCCGGCGCTGTTCACGCCGTAGACGCCCTTCAGGTGCCCGGCCGCATGGCCGCGCTGGCCGATCCAGACGCCCCGGAAGACGCCGTGGACGATGCCCCGCGTTTCGGTGCTGTCGGGGGAGAAGATCGTATCGGGCCGGACGCCGCGCCAGCCGCCCATCAGATGACCGTGCGGGCACAGCGGCAGTATGATATGGCTGTTGATTGAGATACCGTTTCCACACCGGTCGACGGGTTGTAGAATATTCATTGCCTTGAGCTGCTCGAGTGTGAATCGCGCGGTGTACGGCGCCGTTTCGAATACGAGGACCGGCTTCGGCACCTCGTTCGATACGCTGTCGGGCGGCGGGGGTGGCGGGCAGATGATACGCACCTGGATGCCGTCGATATGGGGCTTCGTATGCGAAACCCAACCGATGGTCGAACGGTCGATGCGTGTTACGCTGTCGGCCGCCTCGAAGGCGATAACCTTCTCGATGATAATGATGCCTCCCTCTATGTGGAGGGTGCCGGTCCAATCGATGGGACAACGTTCCGAGGTCGTCCGGTCGTCAAAAGCGCGTGCGAGGTGCCCCCAGACGGCCCTGAACCGGTAGATCCTGGCGCGGTGACGGCGTTCCATCTCGCGTACCTGTTTCTGCTCACGGTATGGATCGTCATATGTCAGCTCTTTGTTGTAGCTCTCGTAGGCTTCCGGCTCCCCGAATGCCGGTTTTTCGTCGGCGAATGAGAAACCGCCGGTCGCGGAGTCGAGATTGATCCCGGTCTCCGGCTGATCCTCGGGCGTCGTCACCGGCGAGGTCGGATCGTTTTCCGTGAATTGACAGCCCGAACCGAGAATGATCATGAAAATGAATAGAGTGGCTGCGACTAGCTTCTTCATCCCGCGCTCCTTTCTCGTGATCCGTTCAGTTTTCATCGGAAGCGTATCTCCCATTGCTCCCCTCATTCACACCGGATGTATGCACGGTGTGCGTTGCACCATCTGGTCGAGCCTCGTCACAGGGTTACCAATGCAGGAGGGGTGCCGAAGTCGAGACAGTATTCACTAAAGCGGTAATCCATTGTTGTTAAATTAATTGAAAGGGTAATTGCGCGGAGCGCACATGGTTTCGGAGCGCGGGAAATGTACGTATCGGTACACTCGACCACGGGCCCTGTCCGAGGACGTTCATCGCGGAGCGCCGCCAATGACGGTACCGCAAGCCGTCGACCGTTCGATCCCGCCGGTTCGCGGCGGCGTCCCCGCGGTCGGATGCCCCGCGGTGCGAGGCGTGGGATATGTGGGGTGAAACAACGGTGGTCCGATGACCGTATGACAAATAGTTGTATCAAGGATCGAACAGGGGGTATGTTTTATGAAAACGTTGTCCATGGTAACTGTCGTCCTGCTCCTCATCGTATGCACCTGCTCTGACGGCATGTGCCGCTCGAGCTGGTGGGGTGATTGTGACCGCCACGATACTTCCATATTCCACGACGGCGATGTGGACGTCGAGTTCGACAATGGGAGTCTTTTCATTATTAATGAGGAGGAAGATGACGAGATCGAGATAACCGATGAGTACGAGCTCTACGTCAACGATCGGCACATCGAGACGAGCGAGGAGCAGCACGAATTGATCGCCGCGTATTACAACCGGCTGAATAACATCACCGAGTATGCCAAAGTGCTGGGGATCGAGGGCGCCAAGATCGGAGCAAGCGGCGTCAAACTCGGGATTACCGCGATCGCGAAGGTCGTGAAACTCCTCAGCGAGGATTACGACGAGGATGATCTCGAAGAGGATATGGAGCGGGAAGCGGAGAAACTCGAGAAGAAAGCGGAGCGGCTCGAGAGAAAGGCCGATCGCATCGAGGAGATGGCCGAGGAGCTCGAGGATCTGCATGACGAGCTCAGGCGGAGCATTCCCGCGCTGAAGGAGCTGGAATGGTTCTAGTGCCGGATTTCCTTTTCCGCCGGTTGTAGAAAGGAGCGACTGCACGTGGATAGGCACATCACGATACTCGGCGTGCTGCATATCGCAAACAGCGCTCTGGGTATCATCGCGGCCATCATCGTATTCACCATCGTCACGGGCGCGGGTATCATATCGGGGGATCCCGAGGCGATGACGATCACGGCGATCGTCGGATCGTCGATCGCGCTGTTCCTGCTGGTTCTTTCCCTGCCGGGCATCATCGGGGGGATCGGACTGCTCCGGCACTGTCCGTGGGCACGGATACTCGTTCTTGTCGTCGGGTTCCTCAATCTGTTAAATATACCGATCGGCACCGTTCTCGGTGTGTACACGATATGGGTCCTGCTCAAGGAGGATACGGGCCCGCTCTTCGAGGGGTGAAAGCGCGCGGAACGGGTGACGGTGCCGTGAAACCGGAGTGCATCGCGTGCCCGCCGGATGAGGGCGCGCGTGATTTCTACTGCGGCTGGCGGTTTTCGCTCCCATAAACGGGTATGGCCGGGGGCCATGCACACACACCATCCAGCGTAAAAATCGACCCGTTGGTGCGTAACTCACCGCACTGCATTTTCGTCAGAATATATTTCTTGACAGCCATCTCCTTTTAAATGAAACTGGGGCGCGTGATCCTATCACTCTCACCTTAACCCAAAAGGAGGGCTCGATGAAGAACCCCACCCGGTACTCGTTGTGCCTGCTCCTCGTCGCGTTCGTCGCGCTTGGTCTCGTGATCAGTTGCTCAGAGACCGGCCGCGATCCAGTCGCGCCGAATGAGCAGATCCTACTCAACGAGTCCCACCCGATGGTCCGCCACGCGATGGATGTCCAGATTCTCCATACGCGCAATATCATGGAGGATCCCGAAGTGGTCGGCACGGCGACCGGTCTCACCGACAAGGGCGAGCCGGCCGTTCTCGTGCTGCTCAAGTCGGCCGCCGGCGGCAAGAAGGTCGGGCAGACGATCGACGGCGTTCCCGTCGTCAAGATCGTAACCGGCCCGATCAAGGCATACGGTAAACCGGTCCAGGGTCCCGATCACAAGGAGCG
>CBFCXB010000416.1:0-3011 GCA_965601905.1 uncultured bacterium
AGCACCTGCTGAGGCGGAATCATCCGAGAGAGGTCGAAGAGGTTCTGGGTACCGTGTTTTCCCGGCCCGGCATTGATTCCCACATTGTGGAAATGGCATGTACCATCCTCGAGAAGATCGGGAGTTACGAGCTCGCATTCGAGGGGTATCGCATCATACACGATGCGGACAGGAACGTTGCGTATCCCCTGTATCGAATGGGCAGGCTCTTTGAGATGCTGGGCAAGATCGACGAGGCGGTCGAGCTTCACATGCAGGCGATCGGCAAGGAACCGGGCAATCCCGAGTGTTACTACCGTCTCGGAGTTGCCTACACGAAGAGACACGACTATGAAATGGCCGAGGAACAGTACCGCACGGCAATCGCCATCGATCCGACGCACGCCAAATCATACACGAATCTCGGATACATACTCGATCTCGGCGGGAAGCGCAATGCGGCGCTCCAGCAATTTCGCAAGGCCGTTCAGCATAATCCGAAGAGCGCGGAGGCGCATTTCAACCTCGGGGCGCTGTACGGTGAGGGGGGTGACCGTTCGCAGGCGATCAAGGAATTCCGGATCGGCCTTGAAATCGATTCCGGCTGCATCGAGGGGCACTACAATCTCGGTGTCGCACTGGTCAACGAGGGGCATTACGAGGATGCCGAAGAGGAGTTCAAGAAGATACTCAAGATCACTGGCGACAACGTGAATGCCCTCTTCTACCTCGGGATTCTCTACTATCGCAAGGGTGTCTACGGGAAATCCCTCAAGTACCTGCAGCAAGCGTCCGGTCACAATCCGGCGAATGCGGAGATTCTCTACTATATCGGCGAATGCTTCAACAAGCTGGAGCAGCCGAGAAAGGCTCTGGAGTACTATAAGAAAGTCACCGAGATCAAACCGGAAGATTCGAAGGCCTACTTCAGCCTGGGCATCTCGTACGAGAAACAGGATGACAAACGGAAAGCCCGCGAATGTTACCGAATAGCGGCGGTCAAGGCAAACGAGGGGATGCGGGGGGAAACACGGGTATCCGAGTGAATCCCAGCATGTCACGATCGACCGGGCAGTGGTGCACGATTCGTCCGGAAGGAATTCTCCTTACCGGATTTTTCATACTGGCGTTCTCAGCCGCCGCGCTGGCGTCCGATGAGACGATACCCCCGGACAGCTGGATCTATCCGGCGCTTCGGACCTTCGAGCTGCGGGGACTCGTGAGTCTCGAGCCGTCCGCACCGTATACCCGAAGCGAGGTGGAGCGTTATCTCGATCGTATACTGGCCGGTATCGAGCGAGAAGGTACGCCGCTCAGCGAGCGGCAGCGGTTTCTACTCGAGCGGTTGCGACAGGAATTCCAGGGGAGAGCTTCCCGGCCGCAGGATCGCGAGGATCGGCCGGTGTACCTCTACCGGGATGGCAGCCGCTTCTTCGCGGTCGATTTCACTGCCGGCGGTGTCGTGCAAAAGAGAATGGAACGCGAGAGGGGGGAAGCCGACGGGCTGCTGGTGCCGAGCATCCTGATCGACCTCGGCGCGCGCGTGACGCTTGAGACGAATTACCGGGTTCAAATAGAGCCTGAGCGGGATTCCTTCCGCCCCCGGCAGAAGCCGTCGGCGCGGGAGAGGAGCTTTCGGGGCGTCACGATGGAGTTCGAGCGGGGGTATCTCGCGGTGGGGGGGGATAGGTGGCGGTTGCATCTCGGGAGGGATTACATCCATTGGGGAAACGGGCTCTCCGAGGGATTGCTCCTCTCACGGACCGCCGGCTCTCTCGATCACGTGCTCGGTACCGTGACCATGGGGAGATTCACCCTGAGTGCGATCCACGCGTTTCTCGACCCGGTACTGCCGAGACGTTTGGCAGGGCACCGTCTGACCGTGAGGCTGCCGCGCAAAATCTACCTCGGCATCAGCGAGAGCGTGGTGTACACGGGACGCGGACTCGATTTCACTTACATCCTGCCCGTTATTTCGTACTACGCGAACCAGTACAACGAGTGCGGCGACGACAACGTGCTCATAGGAATCGATATGAAGATACCGGTTCGCAGGGGTCTCGTCCTGTATGGCGAGATTTTGATGGACGATCTCCAGTACGAAAACGATCCTCCCGCCCCGGACCGGCTGGCTTACAATGTCGGGGCGGAAGTGCTCATATCGCCGGCGGGGCGCGATGTCGAAATCGTCATGGATTACACGTTCATCGATATATTCACCTATGCCCACAGGGATTCCCTCGTCACAAGGTACGTCACGGGGGACGGCGCGTATCCGGAGAATCCGGTCCTCGGCTCCCCCCTCGGCCCCGATGCAGATCGCTGGCGGGTCAATGCACGGGCTGCCGTGCATCCCCGGATCGTTATCGGGGTGGAGGCGAGCATCATACGCCGCGGTGACGGGAACGATCTCAGGGAGTGGAAGCGGGGGGATGATCCCGAGCCGCCTTTTCCCAGCGGTGATGTGATACGTGAGAACCGCTACGGCATATCACTCTCCGTGGATCTGGGGGGCGGGTCCAGGATCGCCTCGGGCGGGGGGTGGATGGATCAATCGTGGCCCGCTGACCGTCAGCGTGAATCGTACGCTTTCATGGAGCTCCTTCTCGATTTTTAATGCGCACGGTACTCGGCATCATACGTCTCATCAGACCGCACAATATAGTTGCGGCGGCACTCTCCACGGTGGTCGGTTTCGCCATGGCCGGCCGTGGACCCTGGCCGTGGATGCTTGTGTCCGCGGTTGCGATCTCTACGGCAGCCGGCAACACGATCAACGACTTGTACGATTTCGAAATCGATTATGTCAACAAACCGGCTCGGCCGCTTCCTTCCGGCGCCCTGTCCCGGCGAGGTGCGCGAATCATCTACATCGTGTTGCTCGTTGTGCTCGCCGCCCTGATCGCCGGACTGCCTGCGCCACAGGCAGTCTGGCTGATCGCCTGGGTCCTGCTGCTCCACCTCTACTCCGCCCACTTGAAACGGATATACCTGGCCGGCAATCTCCTCGTCTCCGCAGTGTCGGCCTCGGG
>CBFCXB010000417.1:0-2991 GCA_965601905.1 uncultured bacterium
CCGTGATCTCCACGATTCCGGCCGAACAGGGCTGGCAGGTCGATGTCGTCGCCGAACGGCTCGACGGCTTCGAGGGCGTGCCGGTGGAGCCGAATCTCGAGCATGCATACGTCTATTTCATGGAATGCGCGGCGGGAAGCGGGGCTCCCGCACGTGGCTCGCAGGGATAGGCGGCCGCGCGCTGTCGCGGGGGCGCGAATCGATAGGCGGCCGCCCGGGGGGGCGTGGAGCAGGCCGCCCGCCCGGGGGAACCGCAGGGATAGGCGGCCGCCCGGGAAGCGAATCGAGCCGAAAGGACCAAAACGAGATGGCGAAGATGCTTTCACCCCATGCACTCTGGACCGTTGCGCGTATCGAGGTGAAGACGCTTCTGCGGAGCTGGTTTTTCCGCATCCTCGCCGGACTCTCACTGGGTCTCTTGGTATTCGTCAATCTCGCCATGTTCACCGATGTGTTCCACATGCCGTGGATGTTTCGCGCCGTCTCCTCGTCGATCCCGTATTTCAACATCCTTCTCCTGAATCTCGCCCAGGCCGTGGTCGCGTCTTTTCTCGCCTCCGATTTCCTGAAGCGGGATCGCAAGCTCGACTCGACGGACGTCGTGTACACGCGTTCGATGTCGAACGGCGACTACATCATCGGGAAAACGATCGGGATACTCCTCACGTTCGGCGGGCTCAACGTGGCCGCGCTCGTTATCGCGCTCGTTTTCAACGGCGTCTTCTCCGGCGTGCCGGTCACCCTGCGCACGTATTTGTACTACCCGCTTCTCATCAGCGTGCCGACGCTCGTCTACATACTCGGCGTGTCGTTCCTTCTCATGGCGGTCATCAGGAACCAGGCCGTCACCCTGATCGTGCTGCTCGGATACATCGGGACGGCGCTCATCTACCTCGGGCCGCGCGTTCACATCATATACGACTACATGGCATTCCATGTACCGATGCTCTATTCGGGATTCGTCGGTTTCGGCGATACGGTGGAAATTCTGCTGCATCGCCTCATGTACCTCTTTCTCGGCATCGCGTGCGTTCTCACCGCCGTGCCGCTGCTCAGGAGGCTGCCGCAGTCAAGAGGCATGATCCGGCTTTCCAGGGTGCTCGCCGTTGTCTTCGCCGCCGCGGCCGTGACACTCGGCGGTCTCTATCTGGGGCGGCTCGGGAATGCGGCCGAACTGCGGGAAGGGATGCGAGAGCTCGACGACCGTCTTTCCGGCGAGCCGCGCATCTCAATGAAGCGGTGTCACCTCGATGTCCGGCACGATGGATCGGAAATACAATGTGCGGCCCGCTTAACCGTTGAGAATGAAACGGACCGGCCGATCGAGCACTACCGCTTCAGCCTCAATCCGGCGCTCGCGGTGACCTCGGTCGAGACCGACGGCGGGAAGCTTCCCTTCGAGCGGGAGCTGCACATCGTGCACATCACGCCGCCCGGGCCGCTCCCGCCGGGAGGGATAGACTCGCTGGTCCTGTCGTACCGGGGGGGAATCGATGACGAGGCCTGCTACCTCGACGTGGACGAGAAGGAGCGCAGGGAGCTTTACAGGATCGCCTTCTACAGCGTCGACAAGCGTTACGGCTTCATAACTCCCGAGTACGTAATCCTGACGCCGGAAACGATGTGGTACCCGGCGCCGTGCGTACCGTTCAGCCCCGACCGGCCGATACGCCACGACACCGAATTCACCGCCTTCTCACTCGATGTTTCAACAGGCGGTGAGCTGACCGCTCTTTCACAGGGAGTGGTCGGCTCATCGGGCGGCGGCAGGTTCGCATTTTCGCCGGAGACGCCGCTTCCGCATCTCACACTCTGTATCGGCGGGTATGAAACCCGTTCGGTGACGGTCGATTCGATCACCTACGCTGTCGCAATACAGAGGGGCCATGATACATTCACGCCGCACCTGGCGGCGATCGCCGATACGATCCCGGAGCTGATACGGGAGCTGAAGGGTGATTTCGAGCGACGGCTCGAACTGACGTACCCGTTCTCCCGGCTGACGCTCGTCGAGGTGCCCGTCCAGTTTCACGGCTACCCCCGCTTGTGGACCGTGCGTGAGGAGACGGTCCAGCCGGAGATGATACTGCTGACCGAACGAGCCGCAAGCCTCTTTGCGGCCGATTTCAGGCGGTTCATGAATCGCTCCCGGAGGCGCGGCCGCCGGGCCAATGAACAGAGGACGCCCCGCGAGCAGCAGGCCAGGGCCTTTCAGGCTTTCGTGCAATCGGCGATCGCGGGGAACATACAGAGGGAAACCGGCCGGCGCCGCGGAATGGGCATGATGGGGGCCACCTACAACATCTTTCCCAACTACTTCACCCTCGTCACGCACCTCCGCTCCGAACGATTACCGATCCTCTCCGTGGCGCTGGAGTCGTTCATCGTCGGGCGGATCACCCAGCCCATCGATCCCATGTTCAAGAGCTTTATCGGACTGACCGGTGATGAGAAGGCGAATCTCGCCCTCAGCGAGCAGAGCCTCGAGGAGATTCTCTCCGATCCCCAGCGCCGTGACATCTTCTCCAGCGTTCTGGAGTCCAAGGGGGAGTACCTGTTCGTCATGCTCCAGGAGCGAATCGGCGGAGAGGATTTCCGCGCGTATCTTGCCGATTTCATAGCGCGGAACCGTTTCCGCGTCATCGACGCGGCGGATCTCATGGAGGATATAGGCGGGCGGTATGGATTCGACCTGGAACCGTTCATCGATCAGTGGTACCGCGGCCGCGAGATGCCCTCCTACCTCACGGGGAGTGTCGCCGCGTACCAGGTGATGGACGGCGATCGAACGAGGTTCCAGGTGAAGTTCACCGCCTCGAACACCTCGCCGGTGGACGGATTTCTCCGTGTCACCCTGCGTGCGGGGGGGCGCCGGCGCTTCGGCATGGAGAGCATGGACGACGCGAGCTCGGAGCGTATTATTTCCCTTCACGGCAACCAGACCAAGGAGTGCGGCATCATTCTCGATTTCAAGCCGCGGATGATGCTCGT
>CBFCXB010000418.1:0-2989 GCA_965601905.1 uncultured bacterium
CGGCAGGCACGAAATCAGGCAAGACAATTTACCACCGCACCCCGCATGTCGGGATCGAATCGCGGTCCGGCTCCCCGTCCGACCCCCGTGCCTGCGACCGCTCCCGGCTGCGCCGGGGATTCATCGATCATGACCGCTCCGGCAGCAGCATCTCGTACAGATCGTGTATCCTCTCCATGAGTATCCTGATATGGAAGTTATCCATCACCAGCTGTTTTCCCGTCCGGGCGATCCTTCTGCGCAGCGCAGCATCGGCGAGCAGCGTGTCGATGACCGCGGCGAGGGCCGAATCGTCACCGGGCGGCACGAGAAATCCCGATACGCGATCCTCGATGATCTCGAGGGGACCGCCGATATTCGTGGCGATGACCGGCCGTTCCAGCACCATTCCCTCCAGGATCACACGCCCGAACGGTTCGGGGGCGGTGGAAGCGTGAACCAGTATGTCGAGTGCGTTCACGAGGTCGGGCACATCATCCCGGAATCCCATGAACAGCACCTGCTTCCCGAGACCGTGCCCGGTGACATAGGTCTCGAGGGAGCGCAGAAAGATCCCATCGTCCGGCCTCGTATCCGATATCCCGCCGATAACGAGGCATCGCAGTGTTCGATATCGCTCCTTGAGTCGATCCGCCGCCCTGATGACGACATCCTGCCCCTTCCACTCCCTGACGTTTCCCACGATTCCGATCAGGGGATCGTGCGGCGCGATGCCGAGCTCCCGGCGCACCGCATCGGGCGGTCTGCGAACACGGCATGTGATATCATCCGGATCGATGCCGTCATTGACGACCACCGATCGCCCGGTCGGCTCGATCCCCTCCCAGACGAGCTCGTCACGCAGAAAATGGGCTATCGAGACGACGGCGTCGAACCGCCGGACAAAGATCCTGTCCGAGGGGGACAGGTGGAACGGTCCCCGGTTGTGAGTGATGCATTTCACTCCGGCCGTGCCGCATGCCAGGACCCAGTCGTACCCCCTGTTCACGGCGTTATTGAGATGAACGAGATCGATATGATGCAGGCGAAGGAATCGTACTTTTTTCATGTACGAGGGAATGTCGCATCGGATTAGATTGATCCCCCTCTGCATGAGACGGGCGATCGGTCGGAACGGACCGATGCCGCCGGGCAGCCTCGACATGATGTCAACGCCGGCGGGCGCCGGCGCAATGAATACCGGGCAGTGCCGCCGGAACTCATCGAGAAGGGTATGCTCACGGTAAAAAACAACACGCGGATCGAACCGCTTTCTGTCGAGGTACCTGATCATATCGAGCAGGCAGTAGTGCGATCCGCCGACGGTGCCGTCCGTATTCTGCTCGACGTATAGAATAATCCTACGAGTCATTATCCATGATTGGCCGCCTGCCCGCCGGCGGGTCGGTGCGGCCTGGACCGCGGCAGAGAAATATGACGCCCGCGGCCAGTTTGTTGAAGGTAACGGCGTTCGCGAACCTGTCGAGTGCGTACGAATAGCCGGTAAGGCGGTCGAGGTTAGGCTTCAGGGGATGATGCTGCAGGAAGTTGTGGAATACCCGCTTGCCGACGACAAATCCGCACCGCGCGAGGAGATCCGCCGCTTCATGTGTCGTGTACAATTTATGATAGAATGCATGACATCTCTCTCCCTCATCGCAGGCCGCAGGCGAATCGACCACGATACTGTGGCCGTTTTCGTCGACGATCCGGTAACTGATGTTGTCGCTGTCGCCTCTGCCCAACGGCACCGAAAAGATGTATCTCGTGGAATTATCCCCGATCGCCCCGAGATGTCGCAGCATCGGCTCCGGCCGGACGAGATGCTCGATGATCTCGCAGCAGATCACGTAATCGACTCCCCCTTCCACTGCGGGCAGCTCCCCAGTCACGTCCCCGACCACGAAATCGAATCGCTCCGCCAGCCCGATCGAGCGGACATATTCTACCCCCGCCTCTATCTGCCTCTCGGAGATGTCGATGCACGTGAAGCGCGTATTCGGATACCGCCTGGCGATCAGGATGCTCGTCGTACCGACTCCACACCCGATGTCCAGAACGTGGAGGATCCGGGACGAGTCGATACGCACGAGATCGATGACGGACATTATCCGGTACTTGAAGGGGCTCCGGCGGAGTATACGCGGATCACAGAGTGCAAGGAGCGGCAGCTCCCACCCCAAGCTGTAGTAGCGTCGAAGATCGTCTTTGCTCGGCGCATTCAACTCCACGACATCCCCGTTCCAGTAGGACAATTTCCCGGATGCACGTTCCGGGCCCAGACAGATCGGTACCCCCTGGGGGGACACCGCAGGTACCATACTAGTCGGGAAACAGTCACGGTACCAGATTTTTCCGCACGGGGCGGCACCATGGCGGAACCGTACCCATCACGATGACGGGGTAAATGCAGTGTGAATCGATTCGCTTACGAGAGGTTCCTGAGGGCCGACTTGGCGACCGTCTTCAGGGTGTCGAAGACCCCGACCCCCTGTGTCGCAACCGCCTCGAACGAGGGGTACTGTTTCGGGTTCAACTCCTGCTCGAGATCGTCCACCGATATGATCTCGGGGAGGTCGCGCTTGTTGTACTGGATCGCATACGGCAGCTCCTCGAGCTTGAGATTGTACTCGCCGAGGTTTTCGTGGAGATTGTAGAGGCTCTCGATGTTCGCGTCGCAGCGGCTCGTCTGGGAGTCGGCGACGAAGATGATACCGTCCACGCCGCGCAAAATCAACTTGCGGCTCGCGTCGTAATAGACCTGGCCCGGCACGGTGTAGAGGTGGAATCGCGTCTTGAATCCCTTGACCGTCCCGAGCTCGAGAGGGAGGAAATCGAAGAAGAGTGTGCGGTCCATCTCCGTTGCCAGCGTGATCAGCTTTCCCTTTGTATCGGGAGCTACCTTGTCGTAGATGTACTGGATGTTCGTCGTCTTACCGCATAGTCCGGGACCGTAGTAGACGATCTTAACGTTGATCTCACGGGACGAGTAGTTGATCAGCGACAAGAC
>CBFCXB010000419.1:0-2988 GCA_965601905.1 uncultured bacterium
TCCTGCCCATTCTTTCATTTTTTTCCCTGATCTTGAAGCTCCCGAATCCCCTAAGTTCTACCTTATCCCCTTCCGCCAGGGCCTTGCAGATATTCTCGATAACGAGATTTACAACAATGCTGGTATCCTTCTTACTCAGCCCCGTGCCCCTCGCGATCTCCTCGACAAGATCCGCTTTTGTCATATCGAACCTACTCCCTGTTTGAAGAGTCCCCCGAGGGAACCTTAACGCTTAACCCTCAAGTAAAGCAGCACTTACAACTTGAAGCCACCTTTCTTCCGGACATCTAACATACACTCCTGGAATTGTCAAAAGAAAAATTGCCTAAGTTATTATTTTTTTGGGAAAAGATGACCCTCTCGCGCGGCCCGATTGCAGGAAAGTGCAGCAAGTGCTTGCCGCAGACACGAACACTATGGTATTATAAATATAAAGTTCCCCGCATGGAACGTGTACCCCTGTACGCGAGGTTTCTACAACACGTGAGGATGAGAAACACGCCAGGGACAACCCACGAACCC
Organism: uncultured bacterium; assembly: GCA_965601905.1. Lineage (GTDB taxonomy): Bacteria > Krumholzibacteriota > Krumholzibacteriia > Krumholzibacteriales > Krumholzibacteriaceae > DATKWS01. The sequence goes on from CBFCXB010000419.1 coordinate 523, forward strand.
GCAGGGAACTTTCCGCGTGCATCCATGCACCGATCAAGAGTTATGCCATAGATGCCTACAGGCGCAGGGTTTCTGTAACTTGTTGTAATACAAGATGTTGTATAATTGCTGTGTGCGGGGGGGCTCATCACGTATCCGCGGGCCGTGCGAGTCCGGCGAGCAAAATGAGCGGTTGATGTAACTGCACGGGAACAGACGGACGTGCTGAAACGGGGTCGCTACCGCGGCTTTTTTTGGCGGTACGATTGGAGAAAATGTCGGCAGCCGGGATCGAGGCCGAGGAGCGCCTCCGACACCATGACGGTTTCCGTGAGTGCGGTATCGGTCGTGTCGCAGATCACCGCGTCGAGCCCGTGCGAGAGGGCCATGGCAAGAAAGGTCCGGTTGGTCAGCCTTCGCATCGGCAGGCCGTACGAGACGTTTGAAAGCCCACCGATTCGATGGTAGCCGGGATACTCCGCCGCGAGGGCGGCGAGTGTTCCGAGCACCACCCGCATGCCGTTCGCCGAAGTGGCGATCGGCGAAAAGACCGGGTCGATATAGATCCGGTAAGGTGACACTCCCGCCACATGGGCCGCGTCGGCGACTCGGGCGGCGAGGCGCATGCGCCCCTCGATCGTTTCAGGTATACCCCCCCTGCTTTTCAGCATGATGATCACCGAAGCGTCGTACCCGGCGACGGCGGCGAAGGCCCGTTCGAGGGGCTCATCGTCGCAGGTGAAGGAATTGAGTATGACCGCGCCATCGATCTCCGGCAGCACTTCGAGCAGGAGATCGATGCTGGGGCTGTCGAGCGAAACGCCTGCATCGGTCGATGTCGTGATGCACCCAGCCGCCCATCTCAGCGCAGGCTTCTCACCGGTCATCAGCATCGACGCGTTGATATCGATGAACGAGGCGCCGCCTGTGACCTGATCGCGCGCCAGTTGCTCCAGCCCGCGCTCGTCACGCGTCTCGAGAATCCGCCTGACCCGTTTGTTGGTGGAGTTGATACGTTCGCCTATGAGAAGTATGTCAGCCATGGAAATAATCTCGGTTCGTGAATATTACACGGTGTGGCCGCTCTGGCGCCAAAACCGGTACATGACTCTGAACAGCTCGGCCATCGCAGGTGTGAAGACGATATTTCGCCTGTCCATCATGATCTCGGCGGTCGCCGTGGCCTTTTCGAGGTCGTACCCCTCGAACTCGGGCTCAAGCATCCAGGTGAAGCTCGGCACGAACTTTGGCGTAAAGCCGACCGTAAGCACATTCGCATTGAATCCAACGACGGTACCCGTGTTGATCCTCGTGTTTATGGCCACCTTTGCATGGTCGCCGATGACGGCGCCGAGAAAGCGCCGTCCCGTCTCCTTGAACTCGCCCGCGCACCGTGCCCTGATCATGCTGTAATTGTTTTTCAGGTCGCTGTTGTTGCAACCGGCGCCGAGGTTCACCCACGAACCGACATACGAATGTCCCAGGAATCCCTCGTGCTGCTTGTTCGAGTATGACGCGATGATCGTCTCGGCGACCTCCCCACCGATGCGGCACTCCCGCCCCAGCGAGGTCTCGCGCCCGATCTTGGCGCCCCCCCTGATAATCGAGTTCTCCCCAATCGAGCACGGGCCGTAAAGAATCGCGTTCGGTTCGATCTGAACACGATCGGCGATGATAATTGGACCCTCCGATGCATCGAGCACCGTACCGGATCGGACTTCGACCTCCGCTCCGATAATGATGTCCTCTTCACTTATGACGTCCACTCCCTTGAAGAGTTCCGCCTCTGGCGCAGCTCCGCGAACCGGTATCTTCTTGAAATCGTCGACGATGCACCTTCCGTTCTCGCCGATGAGCTGCCAGTAATACGAGAGGAGTACCACCCCCGTCTGATCTAGGTTCGCGCCGTTTGTCCGTGCCCACGCCTCTATCGATTCGATCCTACCCGCGGCTTCATCGTCATCGCCGGCTTTACGCGAAGATTCCGCCGCCGACAGCTTCTTTATCGATTGCATCACTTTGACGACATTTTCGTCTGTAATGGATTCGGACAGGTACTTGGCGAATGAAGCCGCTCGCTCACCGTTGAGCCTCGCCGCCACGGCGATTCCATTCTTGTGCAGCACGCCATCTTCTGGAAGTTCGTCGAGAAGATCGCCGAGTGTCGATCCGAGCGCTAAAAGACGCCCATTCAAAAACAGGATATCCCCTTCCGCCGGCTCGTTGACGCGTACGGGGCGTTCCCCCTCACCCGCCTGTACCGCTTCGGCGAGGACCGGCGCCAGATACGGCCGGCACAGCAGGATCAGCTCCTCCGAATCGATCTCGATGGCCAACCGCTTCCAGAGTGCCTGGGTCCCTATGTGGAGATCGAATACCGGTCGATTCAGGGACAGGGGAAAGAAATTGGGGTAACGGTCATCCTCGAAGATACACAGATTCGCTGGCATGGTACATTCTTCTTTCATTTACGACGGGGAGCCGTCG
>CBFCXB010000420.1:0-2987 GCA_965601905.1 uncultured bacterium
CTCGTGATCGGCGAGGATCCCATGGCGTGGAACCTGACCGGATCGTGGTTCCAGAACATCGAGTTCTTCGCGGTAATGGACTGGACCGGCACCGAGACTACACGCTACGCCGATGTCGTGCTGCCGGGATCCACCTGCCTCGAAACGGCCGGCACGAGGTGCAACTTCGAGGGCAAGCTCATCACCTTCGCGCGCGCCGTGGAGCCCCCGGCCGGTGTATCGGGCAGGGAGATACTGAACGGCCTCGCATCGGAGTTCGGCATCGACGCGGATCGTGACACGACAACCGAAATACAGGTTCTGCTGAAAGAAAAACTGGGAGAACGCGCCGCATTCTACTGGAATACCGGCCAACAGCGCCCGGTCGGGGGGACGATGCGCCTCGTTTCGACAGGGACGGCGCCCCGGACCGGCACCATACCACCACCCCTCACGCACGGCGAGCGGTACAAGCGCGAGATCAGGGAAGTCGGCACGGACCGTTTCAGGGTACGGTGTTGACGTTTCGCCGACCGGCTGGTACGGTTTCACGCGGGCCCTCGCACGGCCGGACTCGCGGCCGGGTTTTAAGCGGGGGGACGACGCGAATGAGCGCCGGGAGACGTTGACATGCTGAGCCGGGAAAGTCTCTACGCATTTCTCGAGAGCAATTTCGATTACCTGCTCGTTCTGGACGGCGACGAACGTGCCATCCACGTCAGCAAGCTGTTCGGCAAGGATTGCTGCCCGTACGGGCGTTCCGTCGAGGGCAGGCAGATCAAGGAGATTCTCTCCCCCTCCTCGCTCAATACATTTCGAGCCGCGATGGCACAGACCCGCGCGGGAGGGCGCGGCATAGCCGTTTACTCTCCGCTCGCGGATACAGATTGTTCCATTCCGCTCAAGGCCGGCTACGCGGCGACGAAGGGTGGCCCCGTCTACATATTCTTCGGCAACAAGCTCGGGGGGCTCACGAGGAAGGACGGGTGGGAGAGGGAAGAGCGGATCAAGGAGCTCTCCTGCCTGTACGAGGTCGCCGAGCTGATCGAGGTCTCGCGGTCGATAGACGAATTCTTCAACAAGCTTCCCAAGAGCATCAGCACGGGAATGCTCTATCCGGAGGAGGCGGTGGTTTATTCCGTCTACGATGGCGTCGAGTACGGGCAGAAACCGGTATCGGACAATTACATCTCCGCGCGGTTGGTCGTGGGGAAGGAGGACAAGGGGGAAATCCGGCTCGGTTACCTCGATGACCGGCACGTACTGCTGCCCGATGAGCAGAAGATGCTCGACGAGATCGGCCGCATGCTCAATCTCGCGCTCGAGCGCAAGGTTCTGCGGGAACGCCTTATCATGAAGCAGGAGGAGGAGGCCGAATTCACCCACCGGCTCGAGGAGTTGAGCAAGGAGATCACGGCCAAGACACGGGAGCTCAAAGAGGAGAAACGGAAGCTCGATATCGTGAATTCCTATCTCGACCGGACGAAGGGGGGGTGGAACGAGGCAAAAGCGCGTCTCGAGACGATGTTCAATGCGATCCCCGATGAGGTGGTTCTGCTCGATACCGGCCGCAAGGTCATCATGACGAACCGTGAGGATATCGAGCCGGGCGAATACTGCTTCCATGCCGTTTTCGGGCGGGACAAGCCCTGCGAAGACTGCCGCCTCGCGAGGATCATGCAGGACAAAACCCCCCTCACGCTCACGATGAAACGGGATGAAAAGTACCTCCAGGTCCATGCGCTGCCCGTGTACAACCAGGATCACGAGGTGGACGGCATCCTGGAGTTCTACCGCGATGTGACGCTCGAGAAAACGTACGATCAGCAACTCCAGCAGGCCGACAAGCTCGCCTCCCTCGGGGAGCTCGTGAGCGGCATCGGCCACGAGATCAACAACCCTAACCAGTTCATACGGGGGAACATCAAGATCATCCAGCAGGCTATCGAGGACATGCTCCCGATCATCGATGAATATTACGAGAAACATACCGGCCTCAAGATCGCGCGTCTCAATTACGACTTTTTCCGGCAACACATCATGACCCTGGTCGACGATATGGCCCACGGTTCCGAGCGTATCAGGGGGATTGTCAAGGGGCTTCGAACGTTCGTGCGCAAAGACGAGGGGCTGCTCGTCGATACGATCGATATAAACACACTGATCGAGGCGAGCACGCGGCTCGTGCACAATCAGGTGCACAAGCGGGCCGACATCAAGCTCGACCTGGCGGAGAATCTCCCCAGCTTCACGGGGAACGCGCAGAAGATGGAACAGGTCCTCGTGAATCTTCTTGTCAACGCCGGCGATGCGATGATCGAGGGGGTGAAGGGATTGATCACCGTGCGCACCCGGGCCGAGGATTCGAACATCGTGGTCGAGGTCGAGGACGACGGCTCGGGCATGAACGAGAAGACGATGAAGCAGATATTCGATCCGTTCTTCACGACCAAGCGTGCGAGGGGAGGGACGGGGCTCGGCCTAGCGATCGTATTCAGGATCGTCGAAGAGCATGGCGGAACGATTTCGGTGCGGAGCAAGCCGGGTGTCGGGACGAAGTTCATCATCAAGATACCGGTGCGGCCCGGCCCGGCCGCGAAGGAAACACAATGAAGAGAATACTCGTCATAGACGACGATATCGCCGTCACCAATTATCTGATGGTCTTCCTGATGCAGACGAGCGTATTCGATCCCATCATCATCAACGATTCACGGCAGGTGATGGACCGCCTCGCCAGTGAAACGTTCGATGTCGTTCTGCTCGACATGGACATGCCGAACGTCAGCGGCATGGATATTCTCGCTGGAATGCTGGAGAAGGGTATGGATACGCCGGTCGTCGTACTCACCGGCGTGAGCGACATCGACCTCGCCGTGCGGGCGATGAAGTTCGGCGCGTTCGATTACCTGATCAAACCGGTGGAGGACGAGAAACTGCTGGAGGTTCTGGACAATGCCATGGAGCACGGCATCCTGCACAGAACGATCGACGAGCTGCCCCAGCAG
>CBFCXB010000421.1:0-2986 GCA_965601905.1 uncultured bacterium
ATCGACGAGCAAGCTCCTCGCCAAGATCGCATCCGATATGCACAAGCCCGACGGCGTCACGATCATCCCGCCGGATGACGTGCGGCGGTTTCTCGATGAGCTCCCGATCGGCCGTGTCCCCGGAATCGGCGAGCGGGGCGAGGAGGATCTCGCGAAGATCGGCATCAAGACGATCGGCGATGTCCTGAAGGCATCTCCTGGATTTCTTGCGGAGCGGTTCGGCAAGTTCGGCGAGCGGCTGCGTGCGATCGCGGAGGGGAAGGCGGTCTCGCCGGTAATCCCGTTCTCGCAGCCGAAATCGGTCAGCCACGAACAGACACTGGAGGAGGACACGGACGACGTGGAGATCCTCAAGGCCTACCTGATCCGGCAGGCAGGCAACGTCGGCAGCAGACTCAGGCGGAACGGCCTGAGTGGTAAAACCGTCGCCCTCAAGATCAAGTTCGCCGATTTCAGGCAGATCACCCGCAGCGTCACACTGGACCGGCCCACGCAGGTGGGAAAAACGATCTACACGGAAGCGGTGAAGCTCCTCGAAGCGCAGCCGCTCACGAGGAGGGTCAGGCTGATAGGGGTCGGCGCCTCGAATCTCGCTCCCGGCGGCGATCGCGGTCAACTCGATCTCTTCTTCGAGCGGAGACCTGGTGAGGAAAAATGGGAGCGTGCCGAGCGGGCGGTCGACGAGGTTGTGAGGCGGTTCGGCAACGGTGCCCTCAAACCGGGCAGTGCCGTCGATTGAACGGTCCCGGTCCGGTGCTACTCCGCCGGTTCCAGGGGGAATGAGACGCCCATCATAAATGAGATTGCGCCGTTGCGGATCGCCGCATCGCCTGGATCGAGGACCTCAATGAATCCCAGGGTGTACCGCATGTCGAAGATAATCACGGCGGACCCGGCATCGAATCCGACATTCATTCCCGCGACGACGCCGAGGTCCATGTCACTGATAATGTCGCTCACGTCCTCCTCGCCGGATTTACCGTCGTTCTCGCCCTTCAACGTGGAGTCGAGGTTGAACGCCAGGGCGGGCCCGAAAATAAATCCCACCGATATGGGTTCCTCGGTCGGTATCCGCACTTGAGAAGCATCGGGATCTCGAGATAATCGAGATTCCAGACGATGTCGACGCTCATAAACTTGTCCTTTACCCCTTTCCGGTGAAAGAGTATTTCGGCCTGGATACCGAAGACATCGCTGTGCATGTAGCTGAAAGATAGACCGCCGAGAAATCCGGCTTTCATATACTCATCCTCGGTATCCTCACCCCACCAGCCCGAGACGTTCATACCGCCCTTCACGCCGAGCGCGGCGCCGGCATGGGCATGCACGAACAGGCACGGCGTGATGAATAACACCGCGATGAGCACAAGGATCGCTCTATGTTTAATAGCGGACCTTCCTCGATTGGAGTGTAACGACGGGTGGCATGTGGTGTATTGTTCCACGTAACTATATCTCTGTCAATACATTTATGCGAATTCAGGTGAAGAGGAGGCGCGCAGCACATCATATAATAATTGTTATTATATAATAATTATAATATATTATAGAAAGGCCTGTGCGCTGTGCGCCAGGCCCGCCGTATACAATGTGAATGGGCAGTTGAAATAATCGAAGTGGAGGGGAGCGAAGCGGAGGAAGGGGAGGCGCGTGTGCTGCATGCGCCTCCCCGTTTTAGTGTGCCCGGCCGCGCAAGACATATGCCTGATTCGTGCAACTGTACGATGAGAATGATTGCCCTCTCCGCCGGGGTCTGGTACGATGGCGCCTACGCCAACCAGTTATTCCCGGTGAGGGTGGGAAATAGTGAAGGGCGGTGCAATATAATGCGTGTCATGCTGTATTCGTTTCTCGCGATGGTGGTGTTCGCACTCGCATTCCTTTCCTGCAGCGACGAAATTCCGACGCTGCCCGAAGCACAGCCCGATCCCATGCCGTTCTGGCATCAGGCCGGCGGCCCCTACGGTGGCGAGGTGCACGCTCTCGTCACCGCTCCCAGCGGCTATCTCTACGCGGGCACGTATGTCGGAGGAGTGTTCCGTTCGTATCATGCAAGCGAGTGGGAGGGAGTGAACAAGGGGCTTTCCAACCGGAACGTGTACGCGCTCATTGCGCCCAACTTCGACCACATACTCGCTGGAACGCTCGGCGGCGGCGTATACCGCTCGACCGACCACGGAGGCACCTGGGCTCCGAGGAGCGATGGATTCGGGAGCGACTTCGATAAACTCAGCGTCACGAGCTTCGTGAAGACCTCGCAGAATGTGATATTCGCCGGGACGCATGATGGAGTGTTCCGTTCGAACGATTTCGGCGAGAGCTGGACCGATGTGACCAATGATCTCGAGTACACATTCGTTTACACGATCGCCGAGGATTCGGCGAACCGGCTCTTCGTCGGAACCGAAAGCGGCGTATTCGGATCGATCAACGGGGGCCTGTCATGGAGCAACCGGTCGGGTACGGCTCTGGCCGGTATCGTCGTTTGGGATCTCGCGATAAATGAGAGCGGCCACCTCTTCGCCGCAACTCTCGGCGGCGGCGTATACCGTTCAACCGATCTTGGTGAGAGCTGGCTGCAACTCGGTATTGCCGCCGAAGCGCCCGATGTCCTCTCCATCGTGGTTGCTCCGGACAGTACGATCTATGCCGGCACGGCGGGGAAGGGCATCTTCCGATCGATCGACAATGGGCAGTTATGGCAGATGGCGGGGGAGGTCCCGCCGGGGGTTCATTTCAACTGCCTCGTCACCGATCATCACGGGATTCTGTACGCGGGAAGCGACGGGCAGGGAGTGTTTCGCTCGTTCGATAAGGGTGAGCACTGGATGAAGGCGAATGTCTACCTGTGGAGCACATTTGTCTATTCGTTCGCACTCAACGCCGAGGGGACGCTCTTCGTCGGTACGCGGCACAACGGAGTGTTCCGTACCGATCACGTGGGAAGGAGCTGGTGGCGGATCAACGAGGGGCTGGGGAGCGAGTT